>DAINZB010000001.1:0-9485 GCA_036749135.1 Candidatus Nanopelagicaceae bacterium
AAGTTCGCGGCAAGCGGAGTAAACGTTCCGATCTCTGTTCTTCTGTAAAACCTACTTAAGCGATAGTTCCAACAATTCTCTCGGCTGCGAGTCGACCAGAGATCAAAACCATCGGAACGCCGACGCCCGGTTGAGTGCCAGAGCCAGCAAAGACGACATTTTCAAAGCCTTCAGCGATATTGCGAGGACGGAATGGCCCAGTCTGCATAAAGGTGTGGGCGCTGGCGAATGGTGCGCCTGCTTCAAGACCCATCTTCTGCCAATCTAATGGTGTGATCATATGTTCGACTTCGATCGCGTCACCAAATCCTTCATAGCCGCGGCTCTCAAGGACTCTGATCATTTCATCGCGATATGAGGGTCCGATCTTCTTCCAATCAATATCAGCAGTGAGGTTCGGGGTAGGGAAGAGTACGTAATATGAGTGTTTGCCGGCTGGAGCGATGGATGGTTCATCCATGCTTGGCACAGTTACAAGCAAACTTGGGTCAGTCATGAGCTGCTTCTTATTGATGAGCTCATCAAAGACACCATCCCAAGACTTTCCAAAGTGGATATTGTGATGTGCCAGGTGGTCATAGGACTTGTTTGAGCCAACCAACATCGTTACGCATGATGGGGAGTAGTTCAGCTTCGCGACCTTACGAGGGGTCTTTCCTAATAGTTCTCGATAAGCGACTGGCAGGTCGGGATTAAGCACAACTGCATCAAAGGTGTAGCGCTCACCTGATTCGGTAATCGCCGCTGTGGCACGTCCATTGTGGTGTTCGATCGTTGACACGGTGGTGTTGTAGTGAATCTCGACGCCATGCTTTTGCGCTGCTGCCGCAAGTGCTCGTGGCAAGGCGTGCATTCCGCCTTTAGGGAAGAAGACGCCATTCACTGAATCCATATATGCAATCACTGCGTAGATAGCGAGAGCCTGTTGTGGGCTTACTCCTGCATACATCGCCTGGAATGAGTAGACCCGTTGGGTGCGTGGATCCTTTAAGAACTGTTCGACCTTTGGGGCCAATCGTCTAAATCCACCGAGCGCAACCAGCTTCGCCAAGTTTGGGGTTAAGAGGTTGAGTGGATTATCAATATTTCGATCAATGAAGTCATTCATCTCGTACTTGTACAACTTTGTTACGAAATCGACATATCTGGCGTAGCCAGCTGCTTCATCGGCGCCAATGACATTTCTAATCTCTTCTTGCATTCGAGCAGTGTCGGCGTGAACATCAAGTTGCGAACCATCGTCGTAGAAAGCGCGATAGAGGGGCGCAACTGGGATCAGGTCGAGCCAATCCTTCATATCTTCACCAACGCAGGCAAAGGCATCTGCAATCAGCGATGGCATGGTGAGAACGGTCGGGCCAGTATCGAAGGCATAACCTTCTTTATTGAGCAGACCATTGCGCCCACCTGGATAACTCTCGCGCTCAAGGATTGTGACCTTTCGACCAGCGCCTGCCAAGCGAAGTGCGGTACTTAAACCGGCAAGCCCAGCACCAACAATGACGACATGATCAGTAGGACCTTTAATTCTCTTTGGCATGGTGTCCTATATCTTTCGTTGGGTTGCGATGGTAGCCATCTGGTGAAGCAGGCTCTGAGCATGTGAGGTGATGAGAGGATTGTCGATCGCAGATACCGCCTCTTGAGTAAGAGTTGAGATCAGACCCTCAAGATGATCTCTTGCGCCCGTGTCGATGATAATTCCACGCAATTCGTTGACTTCATCGAGGGAGAGATCAGGCTTTCCTAGTAACTCTTTTATTGTCTTTCGCTGCGACTCATTAGATCGTTCATGAGTGAGCGCCATTAACACCGTTCGCTTTCCCTCGCGTAGGTCATCTCCCGCAGGTTTGCCAGTTTCAGCAGGTTCGCCGAAGACACCCAAGAGATCATCTCTGAGTTGGAAGGCTTCACCAAGCGGCAGGCCATAGGCAGAGTAAATCGGATAGAACCTCTCTGGATTCTTATTTGCAATTGCTGCACCAAAGTGGAGTGGTCGTTCAATGCTGTACTTACCGGATTTATATCGCGCTACCTTGAGCGATCGCTCAACACTCTCGCTGGCAAGTGCTTGCTCATAGATATCGAGATATTGGCCAGCCATCAACTCAACTTCCATCTCATCAAAGATTGGAAGCGCAGCCATTATCTGCTCAGCAGGAATCTTTGATTCATGGAGCATCTTTGAGGCCCAGACTAGGGCGAGATCTCCGAGAAGAATTGCGCTGGCAATTCCAAATTGTGCAGCAGATCCAGATAATTTCTTGGATTGGTGCAGGTTCTCAAAATGCTTATGAATTGCAGGTGCGCCGCGGCGGGTATCGGAGGCATCCATCACATCGTCGTGGATGAGAGCGCAGACGTGAATAAGTTCAACGCTCGATAGCGCGCTAAATAATTCAGGGGAGAGAGGTGACCCTGTCCCTAAGTAGCCGACGCTGGCAAAGAGTGGGCGAAAGCGCTTACCGCTTTGAAGGAGAAATTCTTTGAGTGCGGCAGCGACTGGCTCGAGCTCCGGTCCGATCTGGGTGAGGTAGTGATTGTCTGCCGCAATAAATGCTGAGAGAGCCTCGTTGATCGACCCACGCAACGCGGGGAGGTCGAGGTGTTCGCTAAGTTCCACGCGGTAAAGGTACCCTGCCTCTCTATGGTTATGCCTGTCGAGAGTGCCAAAGAGTCGAGAGCAACGCTCTCTATCGAGCTCTTTCCACCAAAGGACTCTGAAGGAGAAGCAAAACTCTGGCATGCCGTCGATGCGCTGAAAGTCTTGCATCCGGACTTCGTCTCGGTGACATATGGCGCTGGTGGTAGTACCCGAGATCGTACGATCCGTATTGCAGAAGAGTTCACGACTCGAACTGGCGTTTCAACAGTCGCACACCTCACATGTGTGGGTTCTACGCGAGAGGAACTCGTCGAAATTCTTCGTCATTACAAACGGGCAGGGATTTCTAGCATCCTTGCGTTACGTGGCGATCCAACCGGTGGTCCGCGAGCAGAGTGGGTCACAACACCTGGGGGATTAGATCACGCCGATGAACTTGTTGAGCTCGCGAAATCTGAAGGTGGGTTTGAAATCGGGGTAGCTGCCTTCCCGGACGGTCACCCAGCTTCACACGGAGATTTTGATCAGGATATTGACACTCTTATTCGAAAAGAAGAGTTAGGCGCTACCTTTGCGACAACTCAATTCTTCTTCGATATCACTTCCTATGACCGTCTTATTGAAGGCCTGGCAAAGAAGGGTTCGCACCTGCCGATCATTGCTGGAGTGCTTCCGGTTACCAATTTCAAGCAGTTGACTCGAATGGCCGAACTTACAGGTACGCCAATTCCAGAGTCAATGCTTCGGAGATTTGAAACTATCGAGAACGATCCTGATGCCATTCGTAAAGTAGGTATAGAAATTGCTACGAAGTTGTCCCAAGATCTTCTTGAACGTGAAGTCGCTGGATTGCATTTCTACACAATGAATACCTCTGCCGCCACTCTTGAGATTGCAAAGAACCTAGGAATGGATCGTCGTGAATCTCGATAATTTTCTTACCGAGTGGAGCGAACTCCATGGTGGTGCAGAAATATCTGGATTTGTAAAAGGCTGGCTCAAAATCTCATACATTCTCATCAAGCCATTCATACGCCTGCGCGTCACGCCGGATTTAGTGACGTATGCCGGTTTGATTTTGGGCTTCTTGACCTGGCAGCGAGCTTCGCATCCAATAGCGATTCTCTTTCTCATACTCTCGCTTATTGCAGATGGAATTGATGGATCTTTGGCAATTGCTTCTCAGAGAACGAGTAGATGGGGCGCTGAGTTAGATTCGGTAGCGGATCGAGTAGTTGAATTCTTTTGGGCACTTGCCTTTATCGCAATCGGCGCACCAATAGCGGTTGTGGCAGTGGCCTGGTTAGCGGCCTTCGTCCAGGAATATGTGCGAGCGAGAGCTGCAGGAGTTGGTTACCGAGCCATTGGAGTTATCACGCTATCTGAACGGCCAGTGAGGGCGATCTTCTTGGCAGTGGCTCTTCTGATGCATGCTCTTCAGTTCCACTTCACGGGCGTGATTGCGTCAATGTGGCTAGTCGTGCAAATGATCTCGTTAGTGATGGTCCTTCGGGATACCTACGCCGCCCTGCGCAGCGATAATTGATTCAGCGACTAATTCACCGCTGATTCCAACTAAGGGAAGTCCGCCCCCAGGGTGTGCCGAACCCCCAACAGAGTAGAGATTCTTGATCGAACTTTTGTTCTTTGTTCTCAAGAATGCTGCGCGTTTACCGTTACTGGAACGTCCATAGATTGACCCACCCGGAGCAGAGACAGATTTTTCTAGATGGTATGGAGTCCGTATCTCCAACAGATCTAACCGCTCGGAGACTCTTAATCCCAGCGCATCCAATTTCTTTACGATCGAGGTGGCATATGTCTCTGGATCTTCCTGCCAGTTAAAGCCGTGTTCTGGATCATGCAGTGGTGCGTTGACTAGCACGAACCAAGCCTCTTTTAACTCCTTGTTATCACCCTTCACCATATCTGGATCGCGAGGTGCGCAAATGTAGATCGTTGGATCAGATACTGAACTCTTCTCTTTGAAGAGCTGGTCGAACTCTCTGGAGTAATCCTCTGGGAAGAAGACATTGTGATGCGTGAGTACTGGGATATCGCCTGAGATCTTTGAATTATCGAGTCCAAGCAGCAAGGAGAATCCCGAGAAAGACTTCTCGGAACGTGCCAATTTTTTACGCTCTGGTTGAGCTCGCCTCTCATCCTTGGCGATCAACTGATTGAAGGTGATTTCAGAATCTGCATTAGAGATTATGTAATCAGCGGAATGAAGCTCACCATTAATGAGCACGCCAGTGGCGGTTCCCGATGATATTTCAATCTTTTCGGCGGGCGCATTGAGATGAATAACAACGCCAAGTTCTTTGCAACGCTCGCCCAGCGCTTCGGCAAGCGTGCCGATTCCGCCTTGGATATGCCATGCTCCAAAAGTTATCTCCACAAAAGCGATCGTGAGTAGAACCGCTGGAACTTCACGCGGGTCAGAGCCGGTGTAGGTGGCATATCGATGAATGATCTTGGTGAGGTATGGATTCGAGGTGAACTTCGCCGTGAACTCATCAAGCGTTGTAAGTGGCGCGATGCGCTTAAGGTCTTTGATAAATCCTTTGCGACGAATCAATTCGAAGAGCGTTGGGAGTTCTGACTCTATGAAAGGTCCGCGGGCGGCATCCCACATATTCTCTGCCTGCTGCATCAAGGCGTGCCATTGGTCGCCCGCTTCTTTGCCCAAGACTCGATCAATCTCTTTGCAGATATCGGGCAAGGAGAGATTTGGAAAGGTGAGGGTTTTTCCATCAGCGAAGGTATATGTAAATGCCGGGTCAACGGGTTGCAATTTTTTGACTAGTTCTAATCGCTTACCAGTCTTCTTAAAGAGGTCTCGATAAACGGCAGGCAGTGTCAAGAGAGATGGCCCTGTGTCAAAGGCATAATCTCCGATCCACTCGGTTCGACACTTACCGCCGACGCGATCAGATGCCTCGAAGATCTCCACCGCAAAGCCAGCTCTTGCTAACCGAGCGGCAGCGGCCATGCCGCCCATGCCTGCTCCAATAACTATGACCTTGCGCATTAGAGAACTCTACGACCTCGCCATTCCAATCGGCCCACGAGTTTGCGGCGATATGACTCACAGATCAAGAGAATAAGAAGCGCGATCGCAACGGGATGAGTGAGGGCATTCACCGGGCGAGAACCAGTTTTCATTGAAGCGAATACATGGGTAAGTCCCGCACATGCAAATGGGATTATCGCCCAACGCTCTCCAGTTACAAGGAGTAAGAGAGGAACGATTTGAGTGAGCGTCAAAAGGAGTATTGCAAAGATGGTTCCAATCGCTCCACCGAATGCTTTCCAAAGCGACTTGGTATATCCAGTTATGAGATCAGTATTGCGTTCATACATTGAGCAGGTAACTACTGTGCTGCCATCGGCGACACCACCTTTGAAACCCGCGCTCGCGAGAGCTCTTGCCAAGCAGAGATCTTCCAGCACCTCTGCCTTCACCGATTCATGACCATTGATTGACTCGTAGGCCTTCCGCTTAACAATAAAGAATTGACCATTTGCGATGACCATCGAGCTCTGACGACCCGATTCAGCGATGCGCAACGGAACACTTGAAAACCAGGACCATTGGAGGAGAGGTTGAATCAGTTTCATGACCTTCGTACGTGCAGTCTGTGCAGGATAAGGAGAGATGAAATCCCAATTGAGCGTGCGCATCACACCAATTGCTGAACTCACTGCAGCAGGTGATGGACGAACATCGGCATCCATAAAGACCAAGTATTCAGAGAGCGATTTTTCGGCTAATTGCAAGCAGGCAAATGGCTTACCCATCCAGCCCTCAGGAAGTTCGCGACCATTGAGTATTGAGATATTCGCTGCGAATTTCTGCAGATGATCATAGGTCTGATCTTCGGAATGATCATTGAGAACTGTGATTTCAAAATTATTTAGATTCTGCGTTGCTAATAGCGATTGAATAAGAGGTTCGACATTCACTTCTTCATTCCTCATTGGAATGAGTATGGATACGCTCTCAGAAATAATCGCATCGGAACTCCGCACTACCCGCATGGTGAAGTAATTGATGAGAGAAATAAGAAGAGAGATGCCGGTCAGAAGTGTTGATAGAAGGAGAAGATTCTTCATAAGGTGTTAAAAGGTATCGGGTCTTCCAAAGCGCAGCACGAAGAAATAAGGAGCAAGTACCGCACCAAATACGACCCCACCAAGCAGAGCGACACCTGGTCGATGAAAGAAGAAGAGGTTTCCGACGATGCCAGAGAAGAGCGCCCATCCGAGAAAGGCATTAGGGATC
The DNA here is from genome assembly GCA_036749135.1 of Candidatus Nanopelagicaceae bacterium. GTDB lineage: Bacteria > Actinomycetota > Actinomycetes > Nanopelagicales > Nanopelagicaceae > PALSA-747. The sequence continues at coordinate 6,894 of DAINZB010000001.1, forward strand.
AGAAGACGCGCGCCATTCTTCCTGCGATCGCGTGGAAGCGCCCAATGCAGGAGCGCCATAAGACCCATTCCTGCGAATAACCACCCTGCGCTATTGGAGAGTGGAATCTCTGGCGCAAAGGGAAGTGATGTTTTGTGGGGAGCCCAGGTCCAGCGATGTGCGCTCACCATTTGTGGATCCATGAAGAGATCCCATGCCATTAAACCAAGCCCACCGTAGAGAAATACCCAACTCTTGCCCACTCTCCGAGCCGCGATGAGAATGGGATAACTCATCATCAGCCAAGCAAGTGGAACAAGTAACGGAACCGATCCAACTGCGTAACCCAATGAGTGGTTATAGCTATATGCACCAAAGGGCCAACTTGTCTTTGTTCCTATGATCTCCACGCCAAGTGCAAAGAGAGTGGTGAGAGCGAAGAGAGTGAGTGCGAAGCGAGTTCCGAAAGCAAAGTTCGAATGAACAACCATCGTTAGCGATCCACAAACGACTGTTGCAATAGTAATAAGGCGCAGAGAATCACCATGGACAAGTGGGTAGGTGATCATCAGGAGAATTGTTGAGATAAAGAGTGCGTTAAGAAGGAGCGCTCGCTTACCCGAGAGGAGGCGTTTGCTCCTCGTGCGCGGCCGGTATTGGCGAATCGACATGGTTCAATTCTGCCTCACCTCGGGCTGGTTGTGGACCTTATCTCGGCAGAGTCCGCGTGTAATGATTAATCACTGCAAATCGGGCAAAGAGCTCTTCCTTGTACCAGTGGCGCTCAGCCGTCTGTGCAATTGCTCGTTTGTGGGCCTCACTCTGATAGGCGAAGGTTCGGAGCGCTTCCTGTGATCGCCAATGCGAGAAGGTGCCTTGCAGACCAATCGGTGCCTCACCGATTCCAATGGCACTGATCAATCCGTCATTTCCGAGCAATGATTCAGTTACTGGTGGAACGGCTCGCCAGAATCGTAAATTTTCGCGCCATGCGATTCTTGCTCTGGTAATTGTTGCGACTTCGCCATTCCAATCTCCACCGCGGGTCGATAGGAATGGCTCCATCTTTGCCCACTGCCCATGGGAGGAGATCGCTTCGAGTTCAAAGAACTCTTCCGATTGCGAGAATGAACGCCAAGCGGCGATTGGTGCGAGATGAGAGAAGTCTTCAATCTGTTCCGCAGTTGAGATCACAAGGGCCCAGGTAAGCGGGTCGGCATCATTTGGTGTAAATGTTTTTCCAGCGCCCGCACCCAATGATTTAAAGAATGTAATCTGAGAATTCTTACGAAGTGCGAATCGATCAAGCGCCATGTGAAAAAGCGCACGAGGAATCTGTCTGCGAGAGATCTTCCAGATGAAGAAATAACTTTTCACGGCTGTGGTTTATGCCTGAGAGGTGGTGTGGAGAATTTCGGCAACTACCTCTGCTGGTCGATCCCACATCGGTGCATGCCCAGATTCTGGAAGCACAACCCAGCGAGAGTGCGGAGGTACGAGTGATCGCTCTTGAGAAAATTGAGCAGGAAGGGTGTTATCGGTATCGCCAAAGAGAATCGTTATGGGAATATCGGGAGAAATCTCTTTATCAAAACGAAGTCCGAGCATCGCATCCCAAGCGGGGAAGTAACCGAGTGACGTTCCCATCGCCTTCGCTGCATCAATACATATCTCTAGTGGTAACGATTCCCATTGCGGGCTCACCATTCCAAAGCCCATCTTCTTCGCCCAGCGATATTTGAGTAGGTGCGGAGCAATCGGATGTGTCGTCTGTGCCATATATCGAGAGAGAGCTCCCAGCGACTTTCGTTCAGTCTCAGGAACTAGCCAGAGTCCTGCTGGAGCAAGGCCGGTGACAGATTGAATGACCTGCGGAGAAGCTGCTGCCATCTCAAGTGCAGCCCAGCCACCAAGGGAATTTCCAGCAACGTGAAATTGGTCGTAGCCCCAATGTTTCATCTGAGAAATAACTAACTCGCCAAGCGAGCGCGGGTCCATACGTGTTCCACCGGGCATCTTGCTGGCGCCATGTCCAGGGAGATCGAGAATGATAACTTCGTGGTGTTTCGACAGCTCTGGCGTGATCAACTTCCAGGCATCATGAGAAGAGCCCATGCCATGAACGAGGAGGAGCGGTTCGCCACTTCCCATTTTCTGGTGCCAGAGTTCAAACATGTTCTTAGTTTATCGCTCCCATGCCGAAGGTATTTTTTGAGCCACGATAAACGGACCCCAGATCGCACCAAGGGTCCGTCCACCGTAGATAGGTGAGTTTTGTCGAAGGGTGAGACTTAGAGAGCATCCACTTCTGAAACGCGTCGTGAATGCCTGAAGCCGAGTAATGCGAGCAGAAGGAAAAGCGCTCCGCCGAGGTATGAAACCCAGGCTGAAATCATGGCTATCTGCCCTAATTGCCAGAATGCGTATGCATTCAAAAGCATGCCTCGAAGGCTTTCACCTTTAAAGACCGTATTTACGGTTCCATCCAAGGTAGCCACTTTTTCAGCAAGTGCGGCATTCTTTGGATCAGCAGCTAGTGAGGCTTTGAGCCCCATCTCTTCTCCCGAGAGTTCCGAGTAGACCTTTCCACCACCGATTCCCGTGAGATGAAAA
>DAINZB010000001.1:9585-29332 GCA_036749135.1 Candidatus Nanopelagicaceae bacterium
ATGGCCCATCCCGAAATAAGTATTAACCTGAAGGAGAGCTACGTGAAGAGTAAGAGCGAGTGCTAACCCTTGTGAAGATGTGATGTAAGGAATAGCGAGTTTTAGCTTTTAATCAATGTGCAGGTTGCAATACTTTTTGCCATCTGATCCAACTTCGGCATGAATGCAATCGACTCCAAGTTTGTCGAATGAGCCGTCGCCAAATTGTGCACGATAGGCGAGTGCGAGTAGCACCCGGAGATTGACCTCGGGTCCTGAGAGGATATTGAAAGCTCTCGCCATTCTCGAGACGGTATTTTCAATGACCTTCTCAGTATGTGCAGTTTCGCGAGCTATTGCGGCATTCGATTTGCCGTCACACAGATGTTTTGCAACTAAATGTTCAAAAGGTGTGAGTTCGCGAGAAAGAATGGTGATATCCATGGAACCTTCCTTTCTAGTGGTTTCACCCCATTGTGCTCTCTTTTGAGTGCTAGCCCAAGGGTTTAGTAGATGAACTTCATAAAAATTTTCTTATATCGGAGTAGCGTCGTCAATACTTAGTTTTTCTTTTAGGCAATCTGAGAGGGAGCTCTAGCAATGAGTATTAACCGATTCGCAGAAATTAATCTCAATCATCCAGCCCACTATCTCTCGATCGGGCCATTCTCAGTATCTATCGGCAATCTCTCCATCATTATTGCAATGGTGGCTATTTTCACGATCGCGCTCTTTGCCCCATTTCCCGAACATAGATCACCTTCTGGCGTGAGGATAAAGAGAGGAATGCACCAATGAGCACTCAAAAGGTGACCCAACAACGATCGTGGACAAGTCGAGTGCGGATGGCAACTATCGAAAAGTTTGAACCTGAAGATCTCCTTCCTGATCACCAACCAGCATATGTCGCCTCGTGGATCTACATCTTTGGAGTTGCCACGCTCGCGGCCTTTGTCATGTTGATTGCATCCGGTCTCTATCTCACATTAGAAGGACCGGCTTGGTGGCATTCTTCAAAGGTGGGGCATTATGTGAACTCTGTTCACTTGTGGAGCGTTGAACTCTTCTTCGTCTTTATGGTGGTGCACCTCTGGGGGAAGTTCTGGATGGCGGCTTGGCGTGGCCGGCGCCTAGCAACGTGGATGACTGGCTGCCTCGCCTTCTTCGCCTCAATTATTACTGGCTTTACCGGTTACATCATCCAGACTAATTTTGATTCGCAATGGATTGCCACGCAAGCTAAAGATGGTTTTAACGCGATGGGTATTGGAGCATTCTTTAATACCTTGAATACCGGACAGGCGATTCTCCTTCATGTCTCTCTGTTACCGCTCACTCTCGGATTTATCGTTGTGTGGCATGTGATCTTGGTGCGTCGCAAAGGCGTCGTCCCTCCTATTGAAGAGGGAGGTAAGTAAAAGTGAATCGTAAACTTTCAACAATTGACCCTTCAAAGAAGTGGAATGGTCCAGTTCGCGAGTATGACTTGATTAAAGAGTTTGTCATCGCTGTAGTCGTTGTGGGATTTCTGGCACTCACTCTCGCTGCGGTATTTAGCTCTCCTGATGAGAAGGCGCTCACCATGCAGTCGTGGGCAAAATCCGCACCAGCAGATTTTGTGCAGACCACTGCAGGTGAACTTGCTGGGACGACAACGAGCGCAAATTATGGACCGCCCTATAACAAAAATGGTGAAGGCCAGAATATTGGACCCATCAATCTCTCTAAGGCTGCAGGTGTTCGGATTCCAATTAATCCAGCTCAAAGCTTTGTCATTGAACCACTGAAGTCACAGAGTGATTCAAAGATCCAATCTGCGCTATCGATGTGGATCTCAGCATCTGCACAAGTACAGGCTAAATGGGCGAGCACCTATTCTGATGCGCTCACTAAAGATGGAAAATCGCTCTCGCTCAAAGATCCAAGCGGAAAATATGGACCAGTTCCGACGCTCGTCACCTCACTTTATGGGATGGCGAGTACAGGAGCACTTGATGGCGCTCTCACCACAAGCGACTCGACGTTGCCAACCAACTTTACGAAACCACTTCTCTTTCTCGCCGATAGCGGAAGTTACTTCCCCGATAAGGCAGCTGCTCAACATCTGAGTGGAGATCAATGGGGCGTCATGAATGAGACGGGATCCTGGCCGGGGCAGTCATGGCTCTGGCTTTACTCACTGTGGTATCAGATCGAGCCCTTCAAATCTTCGGGCAATGCCGACATTCTGGTGATGTCATTGATGGGGGTACTAAGTCTGGGTCTTCTACTGTTGCCAGTACTTCCGGTGATTTCACGAATTCCTTATTGGATTCCAGTTCACCGACTCATCTGGCGAAATTGGTACCGCAGATCGAGAGAGTAATTAGGCTAAGAGAAAGGTCTTGATCAAGGTAAATGCCGAGAGGCTGAAGAGCAGATAAGCGAATGAGCTCTTGAGTAGCTTGGCATTTGCCTTTCCACTTTTCTGTGATGCAATGCGTGAGACGACGATGGCGACGAGAGCGATCGTAAAGGGAGTCTTCCACTCAACGATATGCCAGCTCTTATAACGTTCAAGAAATGATGTTGCGCAATTCATCGCAATTATCAGGAGTGAAGTCCCTGCCGCTTTATTCTGTGGCGTGTTATAGAAGAGGACAAGTACTGGTATCGCGAGAAATCCACCGCCGATTCCGAAGAGACCTGTGAGTGTTCCAATAATGAGTGAGATGAGAATAAGCACCGGCACCGGCATGCGTCGTTCTGGATTTGCTTTAAATGGTCCGCGCAGCATGGATGCACCAGCGATAACAAGTACGAGTGCAAAAGCTGAGTGAAGAACTTTGACATTGATGTGAGTTGCAAGGACAGTCATAGAGAGAGTGGTTACAAGTCCGATCGCCCAGATCGAGACCGCCTCGCGCACGAGCACCTCTTTACTCTTGAATTTAGGGAGGACTCCCGATGCAGCGGCAAGGCCCACGATGACCAGGGCGGCGATCGTGGCCGCCTCATTGGTGAAGTGGAAGATATAGAGCAGGATCGGGACCGAGACCATGGCGCCGCCAGCGCCGACAAAGCCCAAGACCGAGCCGATAAAGCCACCTGCCAGAAGGGCCTCGATGAGAGTCATGTGGGTATCGTGGCAGATCGGCGGAGCTCTGTAAGCCAGGCTGGACTACGGAGCGGAGCCACCTTGCTACTGTCAGTGGCGAGGGCTATCTTTCGAACATATGTTCGAATCAACGAAGAACCCAGCAACCCCTGAGAGCTCCGAGCCATCTAGCCCCAGGGTCCCTCCGGTATTGGCTCCTGAGGGCGAGCCGGTCGAATTTATCTACCAAGGACGTCGCTTCCACATCCATGCCATCGCCTCGAGATGGCGCGAATCAGGGGGATGGTGGAACCGAATCGATGATGGAAATTATCGCCAGAGGCCGTTGGATCAAAGACATTTAGAACAGACGATCTTCGATGATGGAGCGCGCGCTATCTGGCGGGTAGAGGCGGCGCCAGTTGGTGCGCTCGCTACCTTTGAACTCGAACTCGATGAACTCACTGGGAGTTGGCAGATTCGTCCAACATCTCGGCCCCGATAGCTCGAGTTAATAACGAGATAGCGAATTATGGACTGCAATGTTTAAAGAGTTTACACACCTTCACCTCTCAAGCGGCTACTCCTTTAAATATGGAACGGCACAGCCCGATGCCCTCGTTGTTCGAGCGGCAGAACTTGGAATGAGCGCACTTGCTCTTACTGATCGAGATGGTTTAGCTGGTGCAATTCGTTTTGCTCAAAGTTGTGAAGCGTATGGAGTGAATCCGATCCTCGGTATCAATCTCAGCTTTATTCAGAAGAAGTACCGCGTGACGCTGCTTGCTCCAGCAGGGAAGCTCTCTGCGCTCTATCGCTTAGTCAGCGCTATGAATAAGGTCAATAATGAGAACCTCCTTACCTATGAAATTCTTCAGCAAGAGTCTGAACATTCATCACAGCTCTTCATCATGCATGGCTATGACTCTCAACTCGCACAGAGCATCGCTGCGCGTCGGCACGATGCTGCACTCTCTATGTACAACGCGACGCGCGATCTCTTCGCTGAACAAATTATTGAATGCACATCTCACTTGGCAAAGGGAGATGGTCCACTCTCTACTCCCTATGCGGCAAAGGCTTTAGCCTTCGCTCGCGATCATGGATTACCAGCGGTACTCACAAATGCTGCGCGAATGCTCAATCGCACAGATGGGCCGGTCGCAGATGTTCTTGATGCTGCCCGGTTACTTGTTCCGCTTCACCATAGCCATATCGAGCGAACAAATAGCGAGGGATATCTCAAAAGTGGTGAAGAGATGCGTTATGTCGCAGATGAGATTGCGCGCATGGCGGGTGAACGAGATGGCAAGACCCTCCTTGCGGCAACTCACAATTTGGCAGAGCGCTGCATCCTCTCGCCACGCCGCGATATCGGCATCGGGGGAGTCCACTTGCCAGAAGCATCAGTAGTGGGCGCCCGCAACCATGCAGAGATGGCTATCCAGCTACGCGATCGTGCTGAAGCTGGCCTTTCGCGGCGTTACTCATCAGCCGAATCAGTCGGTGCAGCAATGCGACTTGAAGAAGAGTTAGCGACTATTCGCACCCTTGGCTTTGAATCATATTTTCTTACCGTTGCAGATATAACGGATATGGCTCGGGATAGAGGAATTCGGGTAGCAGCGCGAGGAAGCGGTGCCGGATCGCTCATCTGTTATCTCTTAGGAATCTCTGGAGTTGAGCCGATGAGCCAAGGACTTCTTATGGAGCGGTTCTGCTCAACGCTTCGCGGTGAACTTCCAGATATTGATATCGATGTTGAATCCGCACGTCGCCTTGAGATCTACGATGCAATCTTTGAGAGGTATGGCCCGGAGAGAACTGCAACAGTTGCAATGGTCGATACCTACCGAGCACGTCACGCTATTCGTGATGTCGGAGCAGCGTTGGGGATATCTCCGATGGAGATTGATCTAATTGCAAAATCTCTGCCGCATATTCGCGCTCGCAACATCGGTAAGGCACTTGAGAACCTTCCCGAGCTCAAAGGACTCAAACTCAATACGCCAATCATGAAGATGGCGATTGAACTTGCCGGAAGGATTGATGGATTACCGCGCCACCTCTCGATGCACCCCTGTGCCATCATCCTCTCGGATGCAAAACTTGGCGATGTTGCACCGACTCTTCGGAATTCAAGCAACTATCCCATGGTCTATTTCGATAAAGATGATGTTGAGGCGATCGGTCTTCTCAAACTCGATGTTCTTGGTGTGCGGATGCAATCTGCTATCTCATATGCCCTCTCAGAAATAGAGAGAGTAGAAGAGAAGCGTGTCGATATCGATGTTATTCCACTCAATGATCAGAAGACCTTTGATTTGATTAAATCGACTCGGACCTTAGGAATATTCCAAGTAGAGAGTCCGGGGCAGCGTGAGCTTGTCGGAAAGTTTGCTCCTTCGACATTTACCGATCTCATCATTGATATCTCTCTCTTCCGTCCTGGGCCAGTGAAGAGCGACATGATTACCCCTTTTATTAATACCCGACATGGCCATCGAAGTCGCACCCTTCTCCATCCACAGCTCGATCCAATTCTGGAAGAGACTGAAGGAGTTGTCGTATTCCATGAGCAAGTCATACGCCTGATCTCTGTCATGACCGGCTCCTCACTTGCGCACTCAGATGAGCGCCGTCGACAGTTGGGATCCCTTGAAAGTCAGCAAGCGGTCTGCGATTGGTTCTACCCAGCAGCGCTTGCACAAGGCTTTGAGATGAAGGTTGTCGATAAGGTCTGGGATGTTCTTCGAGCCTTCGCCTCCTTTGGATTCTGCAAGGCGCATGCAGCCGCTTTTGCACTTCCTACTTATCAATCGGCATGGTTGAAGGCACATCACACTGCAGCATTTATAGCTGGAGCGCTTACCCACGATCCGGGGATGTATCCAAAGCGATTGATTCTTGATGAGGCTCGCCAATGGGGGATTGTTATTGCTCCTATCGATATCAATCGTTCAGATCGAACGTATCGCGTAGAGAAGATCTCGCCTTCTGATGATGGAGCACGAGTCCCTTATGTCGCACCAGATTTAATCAGCACCGGAAGTTCACTCTCGCTACCAGATGCGCGAGGGTATGCGATTCGTATCGCACTCAGCGAGATCCAAGGAATTAGCAGCGGTGAAATTGAGACGATTCTTAGCGCCCGTCCCTATCTTGATCTTGCTGATTTTGTCGCACGATCTGGCTCTGCATATCCAACAACGCAAGCTCTTATTCTGGTTGGAGCATTTGATGCCCTTCATAAGATTGGAGCAGAAGAGAAGAGCGCTCTTAATAGAAGAGACCTTTTGCTGCATGCGCAGGATCTCTATAAATTATCAGCATCGAAGAAGGGTAACCTCGGGAGCGGTCAGTTAACTCTTGGATTAACGCCGCCACCACTTGAATCAACTGGGCTTCCAGATCTCACTGCAGCTGAACGAGTACGCCATGAGATTGATATTACGGGGATGGATATCTCCCGCCATATGCTCGAGTTCTATGGCGATTTTCTCAACCATGTAGGGGCGATCAGATCTTCCGATCTCATCCACCAACGAGCAGGAAGTCCAGTACTCGTTGCCGGTGTAAAGGTTGCACTACAGACACCGCCAGTCCGGTCAGGCAGGAGAGTCATCTTCTTAACACTCGATGATGGCTACGGGTGTAGTGACATTACCTTCTTCGAGGATGTGCAAAATAGCTGCGCCGCTCTTCTCTATAGCTCATCACTCTTTTTGGTAAAGGGCGAGGTGCGCAGAACGGGGCCGCGCGGACTCTCTATTCGCGCAACAAAGGCGTGGGAACTGGGCTCCTCATATGAGAAGTGGCGTAATCTCAACTCTCGTGAGCGAGCAGTCCATGAGTGAGTTAGATGAGAAGCGGCTCACCATTCTCCATGTTGATATGGATGCCTTCTATGCATCGGTTGCAGAACGCGATGATCCAACACTCAAAGGTAAGCCAGTTGTCGTTGGCATGGGAGCCCGTGGAGTTGTCTCATCGGCAAATTATGAAGCGCGAAAATTTGGTGTGCGCTCTGCCATGCCCCTCGGACAAGCGAGACGATTAGCCCCGCATGCAATCTTCGTTCCGGTCAATATGGAAAGAAATGCAGAAGTCTCTCGCCACATTATGGAGATCTTCCACTCCTTTACCCCGTTGGTTGAGCCGCTCTCCCTTGATGAAGCCTTTCTCGATGTCACAGGAAGTCAGAGGTTGCATGGCGATGGAAGAGTGATCGCCGCCAAGATTCGGGCACGAGTTGAGAGCGAAGAGGGGATCACCTGCTCAGTAGGAATCGCCCCTTCGAAATTTATTGCCAAGCTCGCATCAACATATGCCAAGCCAAATGGAATGTTGGAGATTGAACAAAGTCGTATTCTTGAATTTCTTCACCCACTACCAGTGAGCGCGATGTGGGGCGTTGGTCCAAAGACAAATGAAGAACTTCAGCGTATTGGCTTAACCAAGATCGGTGATATTGCGCAGACGCCGCGTGCGACCTTGATACGCGCTCTCGGTCAATCAGCAGGGGAGACGCTCTACGAGTTGGCGTGGGGTCGCGACTATCGAAGCGTGACAACGGATGAACCAGATAAAAGTATTGGTGCGGAAGAGACCTTTCTCATCGACCTCGATAATCACGAGGAGATCCTTCGCGAATTACTTCGCATGGTTGAGCGTGCATCTCATCGACTTCGTGATCGTGGACTTGTGAGTAAAACAATTGCGATAAAAATTAGATTTGCAGACTTCACAACCATCAGCCGCTCTAAGACCGTGCCACTTCCGATCAGTGGAGTACAAGAGTGCTACGAGGTAGTCCGGAATCTTTACAAGGCGCTGAAATTAGATCGAGCGAGAATTCGCTTAGTCGGCGTATCGCTCGAAAATCTCAGTGATGGCACCGGTTCCCCCCAGCAACTTCTCCTCGGTGAGCGCGAAAAGGGCTGGCGGGAGGCGACGGCGGCTATGGATGCGGCAACAAAGCGTTTTGGCAGAGGGAGCGTCCGGCCAGCCCGCCTGGTCTCCTCTACTGAGGCTGACGAATCCCAGGATTAGGGCTAATCTAAAGACGTGGCACTCTCAGAACATGAACAGAAGCTCTTAGCGGAGATGGAGGCGGCGCTTGCCGCGGATGACCCACGTCTCGTAGGTGCGCTAAGCGGTAAAGCCCGTACGCGTCAGGCTTCACGTGTTCTCGCGGGATTCTTCGCCGTTCTTGCTGGCTTGGCAGTTGTCGTCGCTGGCCTCGTTGCAAAGAATACTGTGGTTGGTGTTATCGGCTTCATTATCGCTCTCAGCGGTGCATTTACCGCTATCTCAAATTTCTCATTGCGCCAGATGATGGGCAAGAACACCGGAACTTCTTCCGGAAAAAATCGCTCGCCACGTTGGAGCGATCGCCTCGAGCGTCGCTGGGATGACCGCAACAATCAGTAGTAGTTCAGATTTTTAACGCATAAAGAGTGCGCGCAGGCGGCGGGTTGTAAATGCAAGCCCCACACCAATCATGACGGCAAAGTATGCGCAGTGTGCGAGCAAACTCCAATGAATCTCTCCTAAGCAGAGCGCGCGAATAATCGAGATCGCATGCCAGAGCGGGAGAGCTTCGATAACTCGCTGAAGCCAGACGGGATAGATAGAGAGTGGATAGAGCGCTCCCGAGAAGAGAAAGAGGGGGAGCATGATGATGTTGACCCAATCCATGTGCTGGAAGGATTTCGCATACGAGGTGTAAAGCATTCCAACAGAGGCAAAACCGAATGCGATGAGCACTGCTGCAGGGATAGCTAGCAGGCCATACCAACCCTTGATCAACCCTAGAGGCATCACGATTGCGGTAAAGCCGGTGGCGTAAATAAGACCGCGTATGAGCGCCCACCCGATCTCACCCATCGCAACATCAAGAGGCCCAAGTGATGTTGCAAGCATCGCCTTATAGGTACCGTCATATTTCAATCGAAAGAAGACATTCCACGTTGAATCAAAGATTGCGCCGTTCATTGCCGATGTTGCCAACAATGCCGGGGCGATAAATTGGGCATATGTGACAAAGTGGTGCTGGCCGACTTCAACTTTTCCGACGAGTTTTCCAACTCCGAATCCGAAAGAGAAGAGGTAGAGAACAGGCTCAATAAAACCGGTAAAGACAACGATCCAATGACCTTGTTTAAAGGCGAGTCTGCGATGTTCCAAAATAGTTCGAGCGCGACGCGAGTATGTACCCTCACCAATTCGACCCTTTTGCTTTTCGGCGATCTCTACCGCTCTACTGATCGTCATTTTGCCAACCTTTGAGCGAAGAAGCGGCGAGAGAAATAAACTCCAACGAGCAACATCACTGCCATATATGCAAAATGGATAACTAGCCCAAGGCCTGAAATTGAGTGTCCATATGCAATCCATCGTCCGATTTCGGTGGAGTGCCATAGAGGTGAGAACCATCCGATTACCTGCAAGAAGAGCGGCATAGTTTTCAGAGAGTAGAAGGTTCCGGAAAAGAGGAAGAGCGGCATAATCAGAAGCCGGTTTACGATGTTGAGTAAGAGATCAGGATTCTCAACTGCTGCACATACGCCTAGCATGACTGAAGCAAATGATGCTGCGGCAAACATAGTCGCAGGCAATAGCCAGAGCGAATTCCACCCCGAGACTCCACCAAAAGCTAACAATGCGATGTAATACATCACCGTTCCGAAGAGTGCACGAACCAACGCTGCAACAAGTACGCCATCTGCAATCTGCTTCGCCGAGAGCGGGGTCGCGTTCATGGCGAAGAAATTCTTATTCCACTTGAAGCCTTCGAGCGTGGGATGCATAACTTCATTCACTGCGCCGATAATGCAGGCAGATGCAAGTAGGGCCGGTGCCAAAAACTTTAAATAGGAGACCCCATCAATGCCAGCTGATTGGTGAGAACCAACGAATTTGCCGATACCGATACCGATCGAAAGCAGGTAAAAGAGTGGGTTTGCAATGGCTTCACCAGCAATCGACCAGCGCCACTTCCACATAATTCTGATTCTGGAGGCAGTAACAAAGAATGAGCCAAAGGAGAGGACTTTGGAGAGATCAACGATCTGTAACGAGCCCTGGCGGGCCAACTTAGGAGAGCTCATTACTCAACCAATGACCGTCCGGTGAGACGCAAGAAGACATCTTCGAGAGAGCTTCTACGTACCAGTGAAGTCGTGGGATGCATGCCTGCTTGAGTAATCTCGTGAAGAAGCTGTTCGCAATCATTGGAGTACATCAAGATGCGGTCAGGAAGAACTTCAATTCGTTCACACATGCTCTTTAGTTGATCTGCATAAAGAGCATTTCGATCTGTTCCAAATCTAACTTCTAGGACTTCTTTAGTGGAGTATGTTTTAATTAAATTGGCAGGTGAATCTTCAGCCATGATGCGACCTTTGTCCATCACAATTAATCGATCACAAAGCTGTTCAGCCTCATCCATGTAGTGAGTCGTGATGAGAAGTGTTACTCCATCTTCTTTCAAACGAAAGAGCCGGTCCCACAGAATGTGTCGCGCCTGAGGATCTAAACCAGTTGTTGGTTCATCGAGCATCAAAATTTCAGGTTCACTGACAAGTGCCCGCGCGATTGTTAATCGACGTTTCATGCCGCCAGAAAGTGCCTCAACTTTTACTGAGCGCTTCTCTTGAAGCTGGGCGAAGTCCAAGAGATCTTCTATCTTCGCTCGAATAAATTTCTTAGATAGACCGAAGTATCTTCCGTAGACGTACAAGTTATCTTCGACAGTAAGAGCGTTATCTAAATTATCTTGCTGCGGAACGACGCCAAGATGTGCACGAATTTCTGGTCCATGCTTCTCAGGATCCTTCCCCAAAATTGTGATCTCTCCTGAGGTACGAGTGAGCGTCGCAGCGATGATCCGCATCGTCGTTGATTTTCCAGCGCCATTAGGCCCTAAAAATCCGAAGGATTCTCCCTTTTTGACCTGGAAATCGATCCCATCGACTGCCACAAAGTCGCCGTACTCCTTACGAAGACCTACAGCGTTGATCAAGACCTCGGATTCACCACTCATTCGGCGAACTGTAGTCCCGCCTGCCCCTGATGGAGCCATAGGTGAGGCTCTCTTCCGATGGGGAAGTGGGTCCCAAGGCGATAAAAAGGTGAGAAAGTGGGCAAAGATGGTTGAAAATGGAGAAAAGTGGAGTAAAGTGGTGCCACGACCTTAAATCGGGGGATTTAAGCGTAAAAGTGGGTAGATAAGGGGGAGCCATTGATGTTCCTCGGCACCCATGAACCCAAGTTGGATGAGAAGGGCCGAATCATCCTCCCCGCCCGTTTCCGCGATGAGCTCGCGAAGGGCCTCGTTATCACCAAGGGGCAGGAGCGTTGCCTCTATGTCTTCCCCGTCAATGAGTTCTCCGCAATCACCGATCGCCTTCGCCAAGCACCCGTCACCGAGAAGGCAGCTCGTGACTACATGCGTGTGATGTTCGCCGGCGCCCATGATGAAGTTCCCGATAAGCAGGGTCGTGTAACGATCCCTAGCGGGCTTCGAACATATGCCGGTCTAGAGAAAGAGTGCGTCGTCATCGGCGCAAATACTCGATTAGAAATTTGGGATAGCGCTGCATGGAATACCTATCTCGCAGATCGCGAGAAGGGTTTTGCAGATGTATCCACGGAGGTGCTCCCAGGACTCTTCTAGATCTCTACTAAGGCCATCGCCGATCTTCAGCTATCGACGCCTCTTCCCCGGCGCCGATGGACCCCCCAAGATCCGTCGGTCGGCGATGACCTCAGTAAAGAAAGAGAAGGGCCGGGAGCCCGATAGGCAAGAAAGGGGAAGCAGTTGCAACATATTCCAGTAGCACTCGATCGTTGTATCGCGCTGCTTGCTCCTTCGATAGAACGTGCAATCTCCGAGAAGGGGAGTGCAGTTGTTATTGATGCAACTCTTGGACTTGCAGGTCATACAAGTGAACTTCTCGCTCGCTATGAATCCCTCACTGTCATCGGATTTGATCGCGATTTGGAAGCGATAGCGATTGCAAAGGAGCGATTGGCTAAATTCGGTGATCGTGCAGTTGTGGTTCACGCTATCTACGATCAAATCTCCACGGTTCTTGAAGATCTTGGTTATAACTATGTGGATGGAATTCTCTTTGATTTAGGTGTCTCATCTATGCAACTTGATGAAGCAGACCGTGGTTTTGCATATTCGCAAGATGCTCCGCTTGATATGCGGATGGATCAATCACAAGGTCTTTCAGCCTTTGAGATTTTGATGACCTATGACCGCAACGCGCTTGTTCGCATCTTGCGAGCATACGGAGATGAGAAATTTGCTCCGCGCATAGTCGATCGCATTATCGAAGCGCGCTCTGCCGGCACATTGAACAGCACGAAAGTGCTTGCCGATATCGTTAAAGAGAGCATCCCAGCTCCTGCACGCCGTACTGGTGGAAACCCAGCAAAACGCACATTCCAAGCGCTTCGTATCGAAGTAAACAAGGAACTCGAAGTTCTTTCGCGCGCTATTCCCGCCGCTCTGGAGGCAATCACGATTTCAGGTCGTGTAGTGGTTATGTCTTATCAATCGCTCGAAGACAAGATTGTTAAAGCAGAATTTGCTCGAGTCTGTAAATCGGGAACACCTCTTGGATTACCAATCGATCTTCCTAATTCCGCCGCGAAGTACCGGCTCGTTATTACAGGTAGTGAGGCTGCAAGCGACTCTGAAATCGAGAGCAACCCACGTGCGCAATCCATGCGCTTGCGTGCAGTCGAAAGGCTGGCCGCATAATGGCGATCGCATTACTTACTCCAACAATTGCTCGTTCACGAGCTGCGGTCATCAATGGTTCGACAAAGGTCGTACTTCGACTCGTTCCAGATCTGCGCGTTGAAGCTGGCGAAGAGATACAACTTCGAGCTTTCTCGACCGTACTAGTTGGAATATTTGTTGTAAGCCTCGTGGCTCTCCTCGTTATCAATACTTCGCTCAACCAAGATGCTTTTGTTCTCCAGCGGATGAAGAATCAGATGAATGTTGTCAATGATCAAAGAGATGCAGTTCTTCGAAGTGCGGCGCTCAAAAGTTCACCCGATGCCCTATCCGTTGCCGCGACAAAGTTGGGCATGGTCCCGGATTCGACTCCTTCGTTTATCGATCTGAGTAAGACAAGCAAATGAGCGAAACGCACCTCACCTCCAAGCGCATCCGCCAATTAGTGACGGCATCAGCGGGCATATTTTTACTCTTTGGCCTTCGCCTGATCGATGTTCAAGCAGTTCAAGCAAGCGGTTACACGGCGAGAGCAAATTCTGAGTTGCTCAATTCCTCTGTTTTACTTGCACCACGTGGGACGATCACGGATATCAACGGTGTTGAACTTGCTCGAAGTGTGGCAGCCATCAATATCGTTGTAGATCAAGTTCAAATATCTGATCCAGCGAAGACTTCCGTATTTGTTGCTCCATACCTATCCATGAAGCCAAGCGAGTTGCTCCCATTGCTGAGCGGAACGAAGCGCTATCAAATTATTGCGAAGCAAGTCCAACCGGCAGTGTGGAACTCACTCAACGAGGCATTAAAGTCGTATAACAATCAGATCGTGAAGCAACCGGGCGGCCTCGCCCAGCGAATGCTCGGTTTCTACTCTGAGCGGTCATATGTTCGGGATTATCCAACTGGCATGCTCGCCGCCTCGCTTATTGGAAAGATCAATGAAGCAGGAGTTGGCGCAGGAGGATTGGAATCGAGTTTAGATTCAACATTGACTGGATCTAATGGCCGTTATCTCTTCGCCAATGGTGCTGGCACCATCATTCCTGGATCTAAAGAGGTCATCGCGGAGGCTAAGCCAGGTACGAGTGTTCAATTGACGATTGACCGTGATGTTCAGTGGGTTGCACAGGATGCTATCTCTGCCGCGGTGAAGCAGGCTCATGCAATCTCAGGAACTGTCATTGTGATGGACCCAAAGACTGGTGCGATTTTGGCCCAGGCATCAGCACCAACATTTGATCCAACAAAACCGATTAAAGATGTATCAGTTCTTCAGAACCCTGCCGTGACAGATGCATATGAGCCTGGTTCGGTCGGAAAGATCATCACTTACTCAGCTGCGATGGAAGAAGGGAAGATTCTTCCAACTTCCACGCTTACCGTTCCTTACTCTCTCAAAGTTGGTGGTTCAACTTTCCATGACCATGAAGGTCATCCAACTGAAGTCTTGACTGCAACTGGTGCACTCGCAATATCAAGTAATACGGCAGCCATACAGGTCGGCTCCATGATTTCGCATGACACCTTGTATTCGTACCTTCAAAAATTTGGCGTAGGCCAACTCACTGGTTCGCATCTGCCAGGTGAAACTCAAGGAATTCTTCACCCAGTATCAACCTGGTCGGCTACCTCAGCTCCCACGATTGCATTTGGTCAGGGATATTCAGTGACTGCGCTTCAAGCAACGAGCGTCTTTGCAACAATCGCAAATGATGGAGTTCGAGTTACTCCAAATGTTGTTGCAGGATACTTCGATCCAAGTGGAAATTTCACACCCTCAAAGCCTTCATCAACTACCCAGGTTGTGAGCTCGACAACAGCAACACAGATGCGCTTGATGATGGAGAGTGTTGTTGGTAAAGATGGAACTGCGCCTGAAGCAGCCATACCTGGCTATCGCGTTGCTGGTAAGACAGGAACTGCGATGCGGGCAAATGGAAAGGGCGGATACAGCGGATACACCGCTTCATTCATCGGATTCGCACCAGCTGATGCTCCTCGATACGTTGTCAGTGTTGTTGTACAAGCCCCGCAAGGTCAACATTTTGGTGGAGTTGTATCAGGACCAGTATTCAAAAAGGTAATGAGCTTTGTTCTGCAAGCAAAGCACATTGCACCTACCGCCCCGTCGAAGATTTCCTATCCGCTAACCGAGGCCGCACTCACTGCAGCTCAAGCCAAGGCATCTCATGCGTCCCGTTAACACACATTCAAAGACGCTGAGCGAACTTGCTCGTTTTCTTTCCACAGAGTCCACGAGCGACATTGCATTCACCGGTCTTTCAAGCTCAAGTGGGTATATCCAATCTGGTGATCTCTTTATCGCACTACCTGGGGCAAAGAGTCATGGTGCGCTCTATCTTCAAGAGGCGATAGAAAGGGGCACAGTCGCAGTCCTTACCGATAGCGCAGGCTCTCAGATGGTTGGCACACTCCTGCCTGTTGTGATCTATGAGGATCTGCGTTCCGTAAGCGCTGATGTTGCTTCGTGGTTTTACAACCGCCCTTTCTCTGCAATGTCGAGTTTTGGAATTACCGGGACAAATGGGAAGACCACAACTGCCTCTCTCTTGCACCAACTTTGGGAAGCGCAAGGTCGCTCTGTTGGCATGATTGGCACAACTGGCGTTGTCATCGACCGAGATGAATTTCCAGCAGTATTTACAACCCCCGAAGGAACGGAATTACAAGCGATCGCTGCAACCATGAGAGAGCGCTGTCTGACGCACATGGTGATGGAAGTAAGTAGTCACGCCCTCGTTGAGAAGCGGATTCGCGGTTCGCACTTTGATTGCGTGGCATTCACAAACCTCACGCAAGATCACCTGGACTATCACGGAACGATGGAAGAGTACTTCGCGGCAAAATCACTTCTCTTTACTCACGAATATGCCGAACGCGCGATTATTAATATCGATGACCCTTGGGGAGCGAAACTCTTCAATAAGGTCCCTATCCCTGCAGAGACCGTCTCAAGAAGTGTCACAACAGCTGACTGGCATTACACATCGATTGAGAAGCTTCTCACCGGCGGTTATCAACTTTCGATTCGAGGCGTGGGTGGAATTCTGATTGAAGGAAGAACACACCTGATTGGTGAGCACAACTTAGATAATCTTCTTCTTGCTATTGCTATGGGTTACGCAAGTGGATTAGACCCCATTGCAATGGGAGTTGATCTACCTCGCCTGGTTGGCGCAATCGGTCGACTAGAGCGTGTGGATGTAGGTCAAAAGTATTTGGCTCTCGTTGATTTTGCTCATACTCCCGATGCCGTGAAGAGTGTCTTGCATGCGGTTCGAGGCGTGAGCGAAGGTCGAATCATTGCCGTCTTAGGTTGTGGGGGAGACCGCGATCCCGGCAAGCGACCGCTCATGGGAGATGCGCTTGTAGCAGGTAGTGATATTGCAATTTTCACAAGCGATAACCCACGTAGTGAAGATCCTTCACAGATTCTTGCAGCGATGGTCAATGGCCGTGAAGAGAGTGAGAGTGTTGTCATTGAAGTAAATCGTCGGCAGGCGATTGCTCGTGCAGTCACAGAGGCGCTTCCTGGAGATACCGTGATCGTTCTTGGAAAAGGACATGAAAAGGGTCAAGAAATACAGGGCGTCAAAGAGCCATTTGATGATCGCATTGAATTAGCCAAGGCAATTGAGGCGCTCTCATGATCTCTATGACAATTGCAGATATTGCTCTAGCGATCGACGCCCGCATACATGAGATATCACCTGATCAAACCATCACTGAAAATGCGGTTATTGATTCGCGCCTTGCCAAACCTGGAACATTCTTCATCGCTCTACCTGGCGAAAGTGTCGATGGAAATGATTTTGCCCTCTCTGCATTAGAGAGTGGTGCCCGATTTGTCATTACCACTAGAGAAGTAGCTGGCCCATGTCTGGTCGTTGAGAACACTTTAGTTGCGCTTCAATCTCTTGCACACTGTGCACGCACCTTGGCAAAGAACTGTACCTTTATTGGAATCACTGGTTCGCAAGGTAAAACAACGACTAAGGAACTCTTGGGTCATATCTTGGCAACCGCTGGCGAGACCGTTGTTCCGCAGGGATCCTTTAATAACGAAATTGGCCTGCCCCTCACCATTCTTGGTTGCTCGGATTCAACTCGATTCTGTGTACTGGAGATGGGTGCCCGCCACATCGGAGATATTGCCGCATTAAGCAAGATTGCCGAGCCAACAATCGGAACGGTATTGGTAGTCGGAAACGCTCATGTTGGTGAATTTGGTGGTCGTGAAAAGATCGCTAAGGCTAAAGGCGAGATGATTGATTCTCTTCCTCATGGTGGCATTGC
The DNA here is from genome assembly GCA_036749135.1 of Candidatus Nanopelagicaceae bacterium. Lineage (GTDB taxonomy): Bacteria > Actinomycetota > Actinomycetes > Nanopelagicales > Nanopelagicaceae > PALSA-747. Next base: position 26,721 of record DAINZB010000001.1, read on the forward strand.
AGTACTCGGAATGTATGACGAATTTACTCCCAGAATGGGGGAGGAGCGTTCGGATTTGCGCCGTATGACATTCGGTGAAAGCTCGGATTGCAATGTCAGGGCGGCCGATATTGAGATCCGTGAGGGTCGAGCTCACTTTGATTTGGTTACGCCTTCTGGAAGGGCTGCCGTAAGTTTGCGATTGATTGGTGCCCACCAGATTGCAAATGCCTTAGCTGCAGCCGCTGTAGCAACTGCTCTTGAGATCCCTATTGACTCGATCGCCTCCGCGCTTTCAACCGCTGAGATCACAAGCAAGTGGCGAATGGAGTTACACGACTTCGGAAACTTCGTCATCATCAATGATTCATACAATGCTAACCCAGAGAGTATGAAGGCGGCGCTCACAACGCTTGCGCTCTTCGCGCAAGAGCGCGGTGGCTCATCCTGGGCGATTCTCGGGAAGATGCATGAACTCGGCGAGTCCGAGGCACAATCACACCGAGAAATTGGCAGACTTGCCGCCGAAATGGGAATTGATCATCTCGTTGCAGTTGGTACTGAACTTTACGGAACGACGAGCGGTGACATGACAGTACATCAGTGTGCAAGTCAAGATGAAGCGCTTGAGCTCGTAAAGAATAGTGAGGCCGGAGATTGCTTCTTGATTAAGGCATCGAGAGCAGAGGCGTTGAATAACTTAGCCGAGAAGATCGTTGCATGGTGCTCGACAAAGAGTGAAGAGGTGGAAGCGTGAAAGGCATCTTGTATGCAGGAGCGACGGGATTATTCCTCTCACTATTTCTTACACCGCTCTTTATTAAATTTTTAGCGAAGCAAGGGTATGGCCAGCAGATTCGTGATGATGGCCCAACAGCTCATCATGTGAAGCGTGGAACTCCAACCATGGGTGGCGTTGTTATCTTGGGTTCAGTTGTGGTCGCATACCTGATCTCTCACCTGTTGGCAGGTTCAGACATAAGTTCATCCGCCCTCCTTGTCATGGCGATGGTTTTCGGTCTTGGCCTACTTGGTCTGCTCGATGATTGGTTGAAGATTTCAAAGCAGCGATCACTTGGTCTCACTGCTAAGCAGAAACTCCTTGGCCAAGCACTTGTTGCAGGGGGATTTGGCTATGCCGGCCTTCACTTCGTTGATAAATATGGATTAGCACCGATCTCTCGACACCTTTCAACAGTTCGAGATACCTCGATCGTTCTCGGAGCGGCAGTTGTTGTTGCGTGGGTTCTTCTTCTCATCATGGGTTCGAGTAATGCCGTTAACCTCACTGATGGCTTAGATGGCTTAGCAAGCGGTGCTGCGATCATGGCATTTCTCGCCTTTGTCTTAATCGGTATTTGGGAGTTTAGACAGAGTTGCGCATACACACACCTCGCAAAATGTTATGCCGTTCGCGACCCACTTGATATGGCGGTCTTGGCTGCAGCATTTGCGGGCTCATGTGCTGGCTTCTTGTGGTGGAACACTTCACCCGCAAAAATCTTTATGGGAGATGTCGGCTCTCTCTCTCTTGGTGGTGCGATCGCAGGATTAGCAATTACCTTACGTACCGAACTTCTTCTTGCCCCGCTTGGTGGACTTTTTATCATCATCACTCTCTCCGTGATCATCCAGGTTCTCTATTTCAAGGCCACAAAGGGAAAACGTTTCTTCAAGATGGCGCCGCTCCAGCATCACTTTGAACTCTCCGGTTGGGGCGAGGTGACGATCGTGGTCCGCTTCTGGATCATCGCAGGTATCTGCGTCGCATCTGGACTCGGCCTCTTCTATGCACAATGGGTAGTTCGATAAGTGAGCTCGCTGAGCCAACTACTTCATGGCAGGGTCGCTGTCTTGGGTGGTGGCGTTACTGGAAGAGCGATCATCGCCTTTCTGCAAGAACGCACCATTGAATTCTCGCTCTTCGATGAGAAGAACGGTGAATGCGATGGAATCCAAGCACTGACAGTTATTGAAAACCCTCATGATTACCAATTAGCGATCGTTTCGCCTGGCTGGCGACGTGACCATCACCTTATTGAGAAATTAACTCAGGCAGGAGTCCGAGTAATTTCGGAGATTGATCTCGCTTGGTTGGTGAAGTGTGAGATAGCACCAGAGCAAAAGTGGATTGCCCTTACTGGTACAAATGGAAAGACGACCACCGTTCAGATGGTTCAATCGATCTTTGACTCTGCGCAAGTTCGTGGTCTGGCATGTGGAAACGTTGGCGAACCAGCAATCTCTGCCGTGATGAGCAAGGAACCATACGACTATCTCGCTCTTGAACTCTCTTCCTTCCAGATCGATTGGAGTGAACTTCCACAATTCGAGTCGGTGGCAATTCTTAATATCGCTGAAGACCATATTGATTGGCATGGTTCCTTCGATGCCTATGCAAATGCGAAGATGAGTCTTATGAGAATGGCACCAGTGGCAATTCTTAACGCTCAAGATCCAGAGATTGTTACTCGCAGTACAGCCTTTACTGGCGAGAAAATTTTCTACTCCCTCGATACTCCTGCAAGCGGCGAGCTCGGTCTCGTCGAAGAGCTACTTGTCGATCGAGCTTTTGGTGCCGACTCTTCGCAGGCCGAGATGATTGCCGAACTTTTGGATATCAAGCCGCAAGT
>DAINZB010000001.1:29432-37732 GCA_036749135.1 Candidatus Nanopelagicaceae bacterium
TCCGAGTCACTTATGAATGCGATTGTCGCCAAGGCATCAGATTTAGCAACAGCGGGAGATGCGGTCTTGTTGGCACCAGCATGTGCATCGATGGATCAATTTAACTCGTATGCCCACCGGGGCGAACTCTTTGCTCGGGCTGTGTTCGCAAAGGTGGCACCGTGAGCGGAAGTAATCAAGGACGAGAGCGCTACCTTAACTTCTTCCAAAAGCCGACCGCTGCCTATATTTTAATTTCGGCCTCAACCTCTTTACTCACGGCCCTTGGAATTGTGATGGTGCTTTCATCATCTTCCGTCAAAGCGTATGAGACAACCGGTTCAACGTATTCGATCTTCTTTAAGCAACTCCTCTTTATCGTCGTTGGTTTGGGTGCTCTCTACCTTGCTATTCATCTCAAGCGAGCCCTATGGGAGAAAATGGCACGGTGGGGACTCGTCATTGGGGCCATAGCACTCGTGCTTCCTCAAATCCCTGGCGTTGGAAAAAATATTAATGGCAATAGATCGTGGATTGGCTTCGGCGGATTCACCATTCAGCCAAGTGAGATAGCTAAGGTGCTACTCGTTCTGTGGTGCGCGATGATCCTACGTCGTTTCGATGAACGCGAAGAACGACCAAGTACCTTTGAAATTCTAAAAGCGGTCGCACCGGCACCGGCGCTCTTCTTGGTTTTGATTATGGCAGGAAAAGATTTGGGCACAGCGATGATTGTTATGGGTATCGCATTTGCAATGCTCTTTATTGCGGGAGTTGATTCCCTGACATTGGTAGGCACTGGGTTACTCGGCCTTGCCGCAGTAGCTGGTTTTGTCGTGACATCGCCAAATCGCTTGCAACGATTTAGCGCGGTACTTCATCCATTTGATCCTGGCGTCTACAAATTAGCTGGTTGGCAGACTGCGCACTCCATCATGGGTCTTGCGAGCGGTGGCTTCTTCGGCGTAGGTCTCGGTGCGAGTCGACAGAAGTGGGCGAACTTATCTGAGGCGAATACCGACTTTATCTTCTCGGTCATCGGTGAAGAGTTGGGATTGCTCGGAACAATCATCGTCCTTCTTCTGTACGTGGCACTTATCTATGGGATTTTTCGAACAGCTCTTCATACTAAGGATCTGCTTAATAAGTATGCCTGTGCCGGAATCGGTGCCTGGTTAATGCTCCAGGTGGCGGTCAATGTTGGCTCGGATATCGGCGTGCTGCCAGTGGTTGGAGTATCTCTACCATTCCTCTCATATGGCGGATCAGCGCTCCTCGCCGACTTTATTGGTGTCGGATTCGTTCTCTCTGTGATTAGGCGGGACCCTGAAGTTCGCGCCGCACTTCGATCTAAGTCACGAAGAACGGCAGAATAGGGACTCTATGAGAGTCTCACTTGCTGCCGCTGGTACGGCTGGCCACATCGAACCAGCGCTTGCATTGGCACATTGGCTGAAATCGGTCGAGCCTGATCTCGAATGTGAATTTCTTGGAAGTTCTGCTGCGCTCGATTCATCACTGATGCAATCAAGTGGCTTCTCACTCCGGCCAGTGAGAAAGGCGCCCTTTCCACGGAAAATTTCGTTCTCACTCCTGACCTGGCCAGTAAAATTTACTCAATCACTTCTCCAACTTTCACGTTACCTGAGTGATACCGATCTTGTGGTTGGTTTCGGCGGTTATGTCTGCGCCCCCACATACATCATGGCGCGGATCAAGAAGATCCCCATCCTTATTCACGAAGCTAATGCAAAACCTGGAATGGCGAATGATTTAGGAAGACGCCTTGGTGCTCACCTAACAATCGCCTTTGAAAGCACGCGAACGATCGCACCAGCCTGGGAGAGCGCAGAATTAGTTGGTATGCCAATCCGCTCTGCCATTAAAGATCTTGCGAAAAGTGGCGCGAGTGATCGATCTCAGATTCGATCTGCGAAATCTGCGGAGTGGAACTTTGATGAGAAGCGTCCGATCATTCTGGTCTTTGGAGGCTCACAAGGTTCACGTGCGATCAATGCCGTCTTGGCGAAGATCTTGCCTGAGACCGAGAGGGTAGGAATTCAAATTATTCACGCAGTGGGTAAGGCGAATGCGCTTCCGGCGCGAAGTAAGAATTACCTTCCACTTCATTACATCGCTGATATGGGAGAGGCAATGATCGCAGCAGATCTCGCCATCACTCGTGGCGGTGCCGTTACGTGTGCCGAACTGGGAATACTCCGAACCTACGGCGTGATCGTCCCACTTCCGATCGGCAATGGCGAGCAACTCTTCAATGCCAAAGAGCTTGTGGCATGTGGGGGAGCGACCATTATTCCGGAGTCAGAATTCACGGCCAGGAAACTCTCAGAAGAGTTCTTTACTTTCATCAAAGCTGCTCAGGAATATCGATCACGAGTAACTGGCCCAGCCTTCACGACCTCTGCACATGAGAAGTTAGGAAAGATCGTGCTCTCTACTTTGAAGGTGGATAAGTCGCGATGACGCAATTTCTCACCTTCGAAAGTCTCATCGGAAAACAAGTCCATTTCATCGGTATTGGTGGTGCCGGGATGAGTGGAATTGCACGGATCATGATCGCTCGGGGTATTCAGGTGAGTGGCTCCGATGTTAAAGCATCGACCGTAACCGAGAATCTTCAGACTCTTGGTGCAACAATTTTCATTGGTCACAGCGCAGAGAATATTTCAGCTGCGAACCTCATCGTCCTCTCAACTGCTATCTCTGAAAAGAACCCTGAGCGGGTAGCAGCCGTTCAAGCTGGAATTCCGACAATCGCTAGAGCACAGGCTCTCGCCTTATTAATGAATGGCATGCGATCAGTTGCGATCGCTGGTACCCACGGAAAGACCACAACAACATCCATGTTGACCGTTGCATTGCAGAGCGCCGGAGCAGATCCGTCATTTGCAATTGGTGGCATGATCAACGCGTCAGGAATAAATGCGTACTCTGGCTCAGGAGATATCTTTGTAGCAGAGGCAGATGAGAGCGACGGCTCATTCCTACATTACAAGCCCCTCGGTGCAATCATCACAAATATTGAACTTGATCATGTCGATCACTTTGCTGATCTCGACTCCATCTATTCAATCTTCCGCGATTTCGTCAGCTCTATCCAAAGTGGCGGGTTCCTTATTCTCTGCGGAGATGATCCAGGTGTCCAAGCGCTGCGAGCGAAGCTCGTCAGAACCGATATCTCGATCATTACCTATGGTGAGGGAGATGCTGATTGGCAGCTCTCGCGAGTGCACCTTGCTGAAGGTTCATCAATAGGTCGAATTACTCATAACGGGAAAGTTTTAGGAGAACTAGAGCTTAAAGTTCCGGGCCACCATAACCTTCTTAACGCTACTGCCGCTCTAGCTGCGGCACATCAGTTGGGATTGCCAGTTGCATCAATCTTGGATGGCTTGAAGAATTTCACCGGGTCGAGAAGGCGCTTTGAATTAAAGGGAGATGTCGAAAAGGTCCGAGTTATAGATGATTACGGACATCATCCCACTGAAATTAGAGTCACTCTTGAGACCGCTAGACGGTATGCCGGAACTGGAAGAGTAATTGTGATCTTCCAGCCACATCGTTACTCGCGAACAAAGGCCTTCTATCAAGAGTTTGCTCAAGCGCTAAATCTAGCTGACCATATTTATTTGCTTGAGATCTATGCAGCGAGCGAAGAACCACTATCGGGAGTCTCATCCTTGTTGATTGCACAGCAGATGGAGCTATCGAAGGTGACATACGAACCTTCCATGGTTGAGGTCGTCGAAAGAGTTACCTCGGAGGCGAAACCTGGGGATGTCATCATGACGCTGGGTGCAGGCGATGTCAGCTCGCTAGCCCCGGTAATTGTTCGATCGCTTGAAGACAAAATGTGATGAAGAAATTTAGACGCTCGCCTGGAGCCTTTCTTGCCGTTCTACTCCTTGGACTACTTACTTATTTACTGGGATGGTCGCACCTGCTCTCCCTCAAGACGATTGTTATCCATGGTGTAAAAGCGCAGTCAAATATCCAAAGTTCTTTACAGACAGTGAAGCCACCTATCTATATCGGAGAGCCACTTGCTCGTATCGATGTTAGAGCAACAAGTCGTGCTATCAAACAGAATGAGTGGATCTCGAAGGTTGATGTTGGCAGAAGCTGGATCCATGGCTCACTAACAATCTATGTTGAAGAACGTAAGCCAGTTGCTTCCTATCTCAATGATTTAGGTGAGCTCCGATATTTTGATGCAGATGGACGGGATTTCTCCTCTCCACTGACATATCCGAATATCCCGACGATAAAACTGCGCACCCATGACATTCCAACAAAGCGAGCTATCTCAAACCTTCTTCAACTCATGCCACAGGATCTCTTAAATGAGGTCCAGAGTTTTACCGTAAATGGATCTGACGATGTGGAAACTCATGTTGCGATAGATCAAAAACGCCAGGCTTTGATTAAGTGGGGAACTCCCAGCGATATTTCATTGAAAGTTGAAATCTATAAGAAGCTTTTGGGGCTTAAAGAGAATGCGAAGGCAGTTCTCTTCGACCTTAGTAATCCACTTTCACCGATTACAAAATAACGGTTGCCATTTCGTGTCGGTCGTTGCACGAACCACCACACACCTTTACTTTCTGCCTAATAGTTATTACATAACTTTAAGTCTCAAGTAGAGATTTAGAGATCAGGAAGAGGCGAATCGTGGCAACTCCACAAAATTATCTTGCAGTGATCAAAGTCGTTGGCATTGGCGGCGGTGGAGTAAATGCTGTCAATCGCATGATCGAAGCAGGACTTAAAGGTGTTGAGTTCATCGCTATCAATACTGATGCACAACAATTAATTATGTCTGATGCTGATGTGAAGTTAGATATCGGTCGCACATCTACTCGTGGACTTGGTGCAGGGGCTGCACCTGAGGTTGGTCGTCAAGCTGCGCTCGATCACCTCGATGAAATTGAAGAAGTTCTTCGCGGAGCAGATATGGTCTTTGTCACTGCAGGTGAAGGTGGCGGTACCGGCACTGGTGGCGCACCTGTTATTGCTAAAGTTGCAAAGGATCTTGGCGCCCTCACTGTTGGTGTTGTTACTAAACCATTCTCCTTTGAAGCGAAGCATCGCACCTTGCAGGCCGAAGAAGGTATTTCGAATCTTCGTGCAGAGGTCGACACTCTCATCGTTATTCCAAATGATCGCCTCCTTGCAATCTCTGATCGCACTATTACTGCAGTTGAAGCATTCCGCAGCGCTGATCAGGTTCTCCTCTCTGGCGTGCAAGGTATTACCGATCTCATCACAACTCCCGGCCTCATCAACCTTGACTTTGCAGATGTGAAGAGCGTTATGGCTGGTGCTGGATCGGCCCTCATGGGTATCGGTTCTGCTCGCGGTGAGTCACGCGCAATACGTGCTGCTGAGTTGGCTATCTCATCTCCACTTCTTGAAGCTTCTATTGATGGTGCTCGTGGCGTACTCATGTCTATCGCCGGTGGATCAGATCTCGGTCTCTTTGAACTCTCTGAAGCTGCAGAGATGGTGGCAAAAGCGGCTCACCCAGATGCGAATATCATCTTTGGAACAGTTATCGATGATGCGCTTGGCGATGAAGTCCGTATCACCGTTATTGCAGCTGGATTCGATGGTGGTGAGCCAAAGAAGGTGCAGATGCCAGTAATCGATGCAGCAGCGCTTAGCGGTCAGGCTGATCCCATTGCGGCGAATGATCCACTTGCGGTTGCACTTGATCTTGGAAACTCGGAGAACACTGGTGAGGTTCCAACGATCTCAACGCCACGTCGAAAAATCACCTTCGAAGAGTTGGTCGTTGAAGATGAGATTGATATCCCCGATTTCATGAAGTAGTTCTTTGGTATGCCAAAGATCCATTTCACTTCGGCACCGTCAAACCTCGCGCTTCATACCGGCGATAATGCAGAATCAGTAGCGCGAAATCGGGTTGCTTTAAAGGAAGAGTTGCACCTCGATAATCTGCAGTTCATGAGTCAGAGCCATAGTGACCAGGTTCGAGTCGTAGATGAGTTCTCCTCAGTTGATCTCCCATCCGATGCACTCATTACTCAACGGCCGGGTCTTGGACTTGCTGTTCTCGTTGCCGATTGCATTCCCTTACTTTTGAGTTCGACAACATGTGTGGCTGCAGTCCATGTTGGACGCATTGGGATGACGAATGGAATCGTCGATAAGACGATCGACATTATGGAAGGCCTCGGTGCGACAGGGATTATTGCCTGGATCGGCCCCGCTATCTGTGGGAGTTGTTATGAGGTTTCGCCAGAGATATATGAAGAGGTAACTACTTTCTTCCCCGCTTCTGCCACAACTGTCCAACAACATAGTTTGGATCTGCCTCGCGGAACGATTGCGCTTTTGCGAGAGCGCGGGGTGGATACCCATGCACTCGGTCTCTGCACCCTCGAAAATTCTCAATTTTTCTCTTATCGACGAGATAAAACGATCGGCCGTCAGGCAGGGGTTATCTCATTGTGAGTGCGAGAGAGATTGAGCTATCAAAGAACCTGCAAACCGTTGAGGAGCGGATAGTGAATGCGGCAAGCTCAGTCGGCCGGCCCCGCTCTGAGATCACTTTGATCGCCGTCACGAAGTTCTTCCCAGCCTCGGATGCGCAGATTCTGTACAACCTTGGTCTCCGGGATTTCGGTGAGAACCGAGATAACGAAGGAGCCGAGAAATCGGCGCTTCTTCCCAGCGATGCTCATTGGCATTTTCAAGGGCAGGTGCAGAGTCGAAAGATTAAATCGATCGCCACTTGGGCAGAGACCATCCACTCACTTGACTCGCTGGACCATGCCGCGAAGTTCAATGAGATCCTTGAGTCACCAGAACGAGCAACTGAGGTTGAGCGAGAATTCTTCATTCAGGTAAATCTTGAACCGGAGCGGAGCGACCGAGGAGGAGTAGCCCCATCTGATCTAGCAGATTTTCTTGGATCGGTCCGGAAGTTCTCGGCGGTTAAAGTATCTGGCCTGATGGCCGTCCTCCCGATTGACCTGGAGATCGAGAAGGGCTTTGAGATTGTCGCTGGGTTGCGGCAAAAATACGACCTGCCCAAACTTTCGATTGGTATGAGTAATGACTTCGAAGCTGCAATCCGCGCAGGAGCGACACATATCCGGGTGGGTAGTTCAATCCTCGGTTCGAGGCCGACGCTCACCTAAACTTGAGCCATGGCAAATGCATTCAAGAAGATGGCTGGATATCTAGGACTCGTTGATGACGAGGCAGATTTTGAAAGCACGGTCGCAATGGAGATTCCGCAGAAGAGCGTTCGAGTCACCACTCCTTCCGTAGCCTCATCAGTCCGCACAACACCAGCTGCACCGCTACGCGAGCGTGCCGTTGCACCAGTTGCAGCACCAGTCGTTCAGACTGAACTCCCAATTTTGGATTCCATCTTCACTATCCATCCTCGCTTCTATAACGAGGCTCGCACCGTCGGCGAACATTTCCGCGAGGGACAGCCAGTCTTGATGAACCTCAGCGATATGGAAGAGTCAGAGCGCAAGCGCCTCGTTGACTTCGCATCTGGACTCGTCTTTGGACATCACGGAAGTATTGAACGAGTAACCTCCAAGGTATTTCTCTTGACTCCTGCAAATGTCAGAGTCTCATCAGAACATAAGGCGGCTGCAGCGGAAGCTAGCTTCTTCAACCAGAGTTGATTGGCAGATGTCTCTTCTCGTTATCGTTATAAAAATTGCCTTACAGATCTTTGTTCTCTCACTCTTTGGGCGATTGATCCTCGATTACATTCGGATCTTTGCGCCACAGTGGCGGCCTCGCGGAGTTATCTTGGCTATCGCCGAGGCGATCTACGCGATCACCGATCCCGTCATGCGATTTGTGCGACGCTTCATTCCACCGCTTCGCCTAGGGCCAGTTGCGATCGATCTCTCTTTTATCTTGATCTTTATCGTGGTACAGATGCTCGCGCGATTCGTTAATACCCTTTAATTCTTACACAGTTAATTCTTACGGAGCGCGAGTGCGAGACCGATCTCGGCATCGGTGATATCAAGGCTCTCATCGCGAGTGATTTCAATGGCTAAGACCTCATCAGCGATAAGGCCACTCTGAGCCGCAATTGCATCAGCGATCTCCGGTGCGCCATTCCAATTCACAACAATCCGATCTGAGATATCGAACTGGGAGTTTTTGCGCTCCTCTTGAATGGCACGAATAACTTCGCGCACGAGACCAGATTGGATTAACTCTGGAGTGAGTGCCAAGTCCAGTGCAACGCTCTCACCTGAGTGAGATGCGACCGACCAGCCGCTCTTTGGTGTCTCGGT
>DAINZB010000001.1:37832-40637 GCA_036749135.1 Candidatus Nanopelagicaceae bacterium
TCATCAAGATGAAGAACATTTAACTCTTCGGAGATGTGCGCTCTAATCTCTTCATCCATCGCACTAAAGCCGGCAGCGGCAACGAGGGCACGACCGAGAGGTTGGCGGATCTTGATCTTTGATTCAGCGCGAGCGGCACGTCCAAGTTCTACAAGTCGGCGCGAAAGTTGAACCGAGCGAGAGAGTTCTAGATCGACGAACTCTGTATTCGTGACAGGGAAATCGGTGAGGTGTACCGACTCTGGTGCTCCAGGTTCTGCTACGCGAACGAGCTCCTGCCAAACATGCTCTGAGATAAATGGAATCATCGGAGAGAGCAATTGTGTAAGAACTTTCAGCGCGTTATAAAGAGTTGCGAGAGCGGCGGTCTCGCCATCCCAGAACCTTCTGCGAGAGCGGCGGACATACCAATTTGAGAGGTCATCAATAAATGCAGCGAGCAGTTTTCCGGCAAGCTGTGAATCGAAATCTGCATAAGCCTTATCAACCTTTTCAATGAGGAGGTTGAGCTCAGAGTTGATCCAGCGATCCATGGTCGCGGTTGCGACTGGAGCAGATTGATCAACCGTAAAGCTCGCAGCTTTTGCATACAAGGTGAAGAAAGAGACGGTGTTCCAATATGTAAGTAAGGTCTTGCGCACGACATCAGAGAGCGCATCGTGACCGACGCGGCGGGCAGACCATGGTGAACCAGCGGCAAGCATGTACCAGCGAACAGCATCTGCACCATGTTGATCCATCAATGGAATCGGCTCGAGCACATTTCCTAGGTGCTTACTCATCTTGCGACCATCTTTATCAAGGATGTGGCCTAGGCAGAGAACAGTTTCGTAAGAACTCTTATCGAAGACAAGGGTTCCAATTGTCATCAATGTATAGAACCACCCGCGCGTTTGGTCGATCGCTTCTGCGATGAAATCTGCCGGGTATGCCGCTTCAAACTTCTCGACCGAACCAGGTTTATGCGGGTAGCCCCATTGCGCAAATGGCATCGCACCAGAGTCGTACCAGCAGTCGATAACCTCACTCACGCGGACCATCGTCTCGGAGCATTCACTGCATGGGAAGGTAATGTCATCAACAAATGGTCGATGTGGATCAGAAGCCGTCAACTCTTTTCCGCTTAACTGGGATAGTTCAGCGAGCGAGCCAACGCAGTAAAGATGGTTCTCTGGGCAACGCCAGATGGGAAGGGGAGTTCCCCAATATCGATTGCGTGAGACCGCCCAGTCAATATTGTTGGTTAGCCAATCACCATAGCGGCCGGTCTTGATGGTCTCTGGGTGCCAGTCTGTCTTCTCATTTTCGCGGATGAGATCATCCTTGATCGCAGTGGTGCGGATGTACCACGATGGTTGTGCGTAGTAGATAAGAACTGTGTGGCAGCGCCAGCAATGCGGATATGAGTGTTCATATTGCGTGTGCTTAAACATTAAGCCACGTGACTTCAAATCCTTGATCAGAACCTTGTCGGCATCTTTAAAGAAGGCGCCACCAACGAGAGCGATCTCAGGTAGGAAAGTTCCATCTGGAGCAACTGGATTGACGACCGGGAGGTTGTACTTACGGCAGGTGAGAAGGTCATCAGCACCAAAAGCAGGGGCCTGGTGTACTAGTCCAGTTCCATCTTCGATCGTGACGTAATCAGCGAGGATGATGAAGTGGGCATCAGGGATTTCAATGAGATCGAAGGGACGTTCATAAGTAGAACGCTCTAAATCAGCTCCGAGGATATTTGCCAGTACGGTCGTATTTTCAGGCTTGGCGATCGCAGCAACAAGATTCTCTGCAACAACGAGGCGCTCTTTCTTTTCAGGGTCTTCATCTGAGGTGATTTCAATAATTTGATAATTGACCGAAGGATTTACGGCGATCGCGGTATTAGAGACGAGTGTCCACGGCGTAGTCGTCCAGACTAAGAAGGAAGCACCATGTTCGGCAGCGATACCCGAGGTCGCTTTAAATCGAACATAGACCGATGGATCTTGAACAGTCTCATAGCCTTGGGCAAGTTCATGATCAGATAGCCCTGTTCCACAGCGTGGGCAATAGGGAGCAACTCGATGATCCTGAACTAAGAGCCCCTTCTTGAAGATCTGCTGAAGTGACCACCAGACGCTCTCAACATATTCGGGGGACATGGTCCAGTAGGCCTCATCGAAATCGACCCAGAAGCCCATGCGACGCGTCATGTCACTGAATTCGCCGACGTGGCGTTGGACCGATTCGCGGCACTTCTCATTAAATGCAGCGATACCAAATTTTTCAATATCGCCCTTACCTGAAAAACCAAGTTCTTTCTCTACTGCTATCTCAACTGGGAGACCGTGACAATCCCAGCCAGCCTTACGGATGACTTGATTCCCCTTCATCGTCTGATAACGGGGGAAGAGATCCTTAAATACTCGAGCCTCAATATGGTGGGTGCCGGGCTTTCCGTTGGCAGTTGGTGGACCCTCGTAAAAGGTCCAACGCGGTGCGCCCTCGCGCGCAGCGATAGTCTTCGCAAAGATCGAGTTCTCTTCCCAGAATCGAAGGATCTCGTGCTCGGTAGCTGGCAGATCGATGGCCGGTGCGAGCGCCTTGAAACTACCTGTGCTCAACTCTGCTGCCCCTTTTCGCGCCCCGAGAACCTGGAAGGTCTCGTAAAGGTCGTAAGTCTAGCGCGGCGAAGTTGGTGTTTACCCCTCGGAAGACCTAGCCTGAGCCCCCTGTCGTACTAAGAACTCGTACTACTTGGGAACATAAAAGAGGTAGATAGTATGAAGAAGGCAGTGAAGAGAGTCTTGGATACCGTGAAGAAAG
>DAINZB010000001.1:40737-48451 GCA_036749135.1 Candidatus Nanopelagicaceae bacterium
AAGAAGGCCCCAGTAAAGAAGGCCGCACCAGCTAAAAAGGTAGCGCCAGCGAAGAAAGTTGCTCCCGCTAAGAAGGCGGCGCCAACAACTCGCTCACCCAATATTGTGAAGCCGCAACTTGCGAAGAAGGCACCAGTCAAGACAGTTCCAGCAAAGCTCCAGAGCACGACAACCGGAGACTCGACCACGATCTCGGTCGCTCCAAAGGATGTTAACTCCGGTCCAGAGGTAGTTGTTGAAGAGCGTCGATTGGTTATGCCTCCTCCACCTCGCCCTATTAAGGCAGGTAAGAAGGTAGCTCCACTCAAGCCAATTAAAGGTGCCCCTGCACCATTTGTGATCGAGGAGAGCGAAGGAGTCTGGACCGCCGCTGAATTAAAGTCGATGCGCGCTGAACTCTCAAAGGATCTCACTCGTCTCAAGGCAGAGCTCCTCGAGGCCGAAGGAGAGATGGAAGATCTCATTATTTCTGCAGGCGTAGGTGCCGGCGATGATCAGGCCGATGCTGGAACTAAGACCTTTGAGCGCGAACATGAGATGTCACTCGTCTATAACGCACGTGACATGGTCCTACAGACAGAGCGCGCTATTGAACGAATTGATACCAAGAGCTACGGGCGTTGTGAAGAGTGTGGCAATCCGATCGGAAAGGCACGTCTTCAGGTCTTCCCGCGCGCAACCCTCTGCATGTCATGTAAGCAAAAAGAGGAACGTCGCTGACCTTCGTTCCACGATCACAGGCGCATCGTCGCCTCGCGCTCACACTCTTTCTTACCGCAGGTCTCGATCTAGCTTCGAAGTCGGCTGCGCTCGCTACCTTAGGAAGTCAGAGGCACAAGCTCTTAGGAAACTTCCTCTCGTTGCATCTCCTTTATAACTCTGGGGCGGCATTTAGTTTTGCCCCGAATCGGACAACACTTCTGACCGCCTTCTCGATGACCGCTGGGACGCTCATTCTGATTCGCGCCAAGGAGTTCACTCATCGCCTCTGGCTTCTCTCCGCCGGACTCGTCACTGGGGGAATTTGCGGCAACCTCATCGACCGAATTTTTAGAGCACCCGGCGCGCTGGCAGGGCAGGTCATCGATTGGATTGAGCTCCCTCATTGGCCAACATTTAATCTGGCAGATTCCTCTATTGTTGTCGGAGCAGTTCTCGCGGCGGTCCTCGTCTTGAGAGAGATACCATCGCGTGAATCTCATGGTGGCAAGAACAGCCATGGTGGGCTCGATGAAAGAGACACGACTAAAGGTGATGACAATGAGTGAGCGCGAGCGAAAGATCCTTTCTATTCCAGAGGGTCTTGACCAAGAACGGGTCGATGCTGCACTTGCCAGATTATTAGGACTTTCACGTTCAGTTGTTGTTCTCCTCTTAGAGGCGGGTGAGATCACTCGCAAAGGAAAGGCGCTAGGCAAGTCCGATAAAGTTTCGGACGGGGATCTCCTAGAGATACTTATGCCGGCACCAAAGAGTGAGCCGACTCTTACTCCAACACCCGTTGATGGTCTTACCGTTGTCTTCAATGATGACCACATTATTGTGATTGATAAGCCTGCGGGAGTTGCAGCACATCCAAGCCCTGGCTGGAGTGGGCCAACAGTTATTGGTGCAATCATCGCCGCTGGTTACAACGTCTCAACAAGTGGAGCTGCAGAACGTCAGGGGATTGTTCATCGCCTTGATGTTGGTACAACCGGTCTTATGGTTGTTGCGAAAGATGAAGCTTCCTATACAAACTTGAAAGATCAATTTAGAGATCGCACAGTGGGTAAGGTCTATCACGCATTAGTGCAAGGCCATATGGATCCATCAGAGGGAACAATCGATGCTCCGATTGATCGCCATCCAAAAGAGGATTATCGCTTTGCTGTTGTTGCCGAAGGAAAGCCGAGCATTACGCACTACAAGGCCTTGGAATATTTCCGGGCTGTCTCACTTCTTGAAATTGAGTTAGAGACGGGCCGTACCCATCAAATTCGCGTCCACTTCTCGGCGCTACACCATCCATTGGTGGGGGATCTCACCTACGGAGCGGATCACACGATCGCAGATCGACTTGAGATGAACCGACCATGGTTACATGCGCGCGAGCTCTCGCTGAAACACCCAATTACTGGTGAATTGCTTCACTTTACCTCGCCTTATCCAGCCGATCTGACACGCTCGCTCCGCTCACTTGAAGCAAATCAAGAGCGCGATTGATCCTCAGTAGTAATCTCGCCAATCATGTCCGATAGTTTCGTCCACCTTCACGTCCACACCGAGTACTCGATGCTCGATGGTGCGGCGCGCGTCGACGAACTCGTAAAAGAGGTGGCTCGGCTAGAGATGCCAGCTATTGCGATTACCGATCATGGTAATGTCTTTGGTGCGTACGAATTTAATAAGCAGGCCTTAAAAGCGGGCGTGAAGCCAATCATCGGCATCGAAGCTTATGTTGCGCCCGAATCGCGCTTCACCAAGAGTCGCGTGAAATGGGCCGATGGTGGAGAAGATGATGTCTCAGGTGGTGGCGCATATACACATATGACCTTGCTCGCTGAAAATAATGAGGGTTTGGGAAATCTCTTTAGACTTTCTTCGCTCGCATCCCTTGAAGGTTTTTACTACAAGCCACGCATGGATCGTGAACTGCTCGCGCAATATTCGAAGGGAATCATTGCAACGACGGGTTGTCCCGGAGGAGAAGTTCAAACTCGATTGCGGATGGGGGCATATAAAGAAGCTCGTGCAGCAGCGAGTGAACTTCGAGATATCTTTGGAAAAGAGAATTTCTTCCTTGAAGTAATGGATCACGGCATTGAAATTGAGAGCAGAGTGAAATCTGAACTTCTCAAATTGGGTAAGGATCTTGGGCTTCCGCTATTAGCGACAAATGATCTTCACTATACAAAGCATGAGGATGCAGGCGCTCATGAAGCACTCCTCTGTGTGCAAAGTGGTTCAACGATCGCCGATCCGAAGCGATTTAAATTTGATAATGACGAGTTCTATCTCAAGACCCCTGCGCAGATGCGCGAGAAATTTGCAGAGCTCGAAGGTGCTTGTGACAACACCCTTTTGATCGCCGAACGTTGCAATACGACGATGCGCGATCATGAAAATCTCTTGCCGCAGTTCGATGTCCCCAAGGGCGAGAGTGAAGATTCTTGGCTACGAAAACTCGCCAACGAGGGTATGAGAGTTCGCCTTGGAGGCGATCTTCCAGCTGAGTATCAAGAGCGACTCGATTATGAGTTGGATACGATGATCAAGATGGGATTCCCGGGGTACTTCCTCGTTGTCGCCGATCTTTGCGAGCATGCCCGTGAAGTTGGAATTCGTGTTGGTCCGGGTCGTGGCTCCGCTGCGGGATCGCTCGTCTCCTATGCACTAGGGATCACTCAACTTGATCCGATCCGCCATGGCCTGCTCTTTGAGCGCTTCCTCAACCCAGAACGTATCTCCATGCCAGATATCGACCTCGACTTCGATGAACGTCGTCGCTCCGAGATGATCGCCTATGCGACCGAGAAGTATGGTGAAGATCGAGTTGCGCAGATCATTACGTACTCCAATATTAAGTCGAAACAGGCGCTTAAAGATTCAACACGAGTTCTCGGCTATCCCTATGCACTCGGTGAGCGTTTAACAAAGGCGCTGCCACCAACAGTGATGGGTAAAGATATAACGCTCTCAGGCATCTTCAATCCAAAGGATGATCGATACGGCGAAGCCGGTGAATTCCGAACGCTCTATGAGACAGATCCTGATTCAAAGAAGATTGTTGATACAGCCCGTGGTTTAGAGGGACTCAAGCGACAATCTGGCGTGCATGCTGCTGGCGTTATCCTGAGTAAGTACCCATTGCTCGATGTTATTCCTATCCATCGCCGTGAAAATGACGGTGCGATCATCACTCAGTTCGATATGGGAGCCTGCGAAGCGATCGGACTACTCAAGATGGATTTCTTGGGACTCCGAAATCTCTCGGTGCTCGATGAAGCGCTTCTCAACATTAAGTCGAATCAAAATATTGATATTCGCCTCGAAGATCTCGAGCTTGCAGATGCAAAGACATTTGAACTTCTAGGTCGCGGAGACACCCTGGGAGTATTCCAACTTGATGGTGGCCCAATGCGAGCTCTCCTTCGTCAGATGGCGCCAGATTCCTTTGAAGATATCTCTGCGGTGATTGCTCTTTATCGTCCAGGACCGATGGGCGTTAATGCACATAATGATTATGCAGATCGAAAGAATAAACGTAAGCCGGTTGTCCCAATCCACCCCGAGCTATCGGAGCCGCTCGCTGAGATTTTAGGTAATACCTACGGCCTAATCGTCTACCAGGAACAGGTTATGGCGATTGCTCAAAAGGTTGCGGGCTTCTCTCTCGGTCGCGCAGATCTCCTTCGCAAGGCGATGGGTAAGAAGCAGAAGGAGATTCTGGATAAAGAGTTTGTGAATTTTGAAGCGGGCATGGTTGAGAATGGTTTCTCCAAGGGCGCGATCGCAAAGTTATGGGAGACGTTAATCCCGTTTGCGGACTATGCCTTCAACCGAGCACATAGCGCAGGGTATGGAGTTGTCTCATTTTGGACCGCTTATCTCAAAGCTAATTTCCCTACTGAGTACATGTCGGCACTTCTCACCAGCGTGCGGGACGACAAAGATAAGAGCGCGCTCTATCTCAGCGAATGTCGTCGCATGGGAATCAAGGTTCTCCCTCCTGATGTCAATGAATCAGAATCTGATTACACACCACGTGGCAGCGATATCCGTTTTGGATTGAGCGCTATCCGCAATGTCGGTGAAAACGTTACTGCAGCTATTGTTGCCGCCCGCCACGAGAAGGGCCGTTACGCATCTTTCGGCGATTTCTTGGCGAAGGTGGATCAACAAGTCTGCAATAAGAAGACCATTGAATCGCTCATTAAAGCGGGAGCATTCGACTCGCTTGGACATAGCCGCCGTGGTCTCATGATGATCTACTTAGGTGCGATTGATTCAGTCATGGAGAGCAAGCGAGCAGAATCATTGGGTCAATACGATCTCTTTGGATCTACTCCAGACAGTGGTTCTACAGTCTCAAGCGTTGAGGTCGATATCCCTTCAGAGGAATGGGAAAAATCTCTCCTCCTCAGTTACGAACGCGAGATGTTAGGTCTCTATGTTTCAGACCATCCGCTCTTTGGTGTTGAACATATCTTGCGCGCAGCGGTTGATATGCCGATCTCGGCACTTGCTGATGATTCAGTTGGTCACGAGGCTATCGTCTCGATCGGTGGACTCATCACCTCAGTACAACGAAAAGTTTCCAAGCAAGGTAAATCATGGGCGATCGTCACGATTGAAGATCTTGAAGGTTCTGCCGATGTTCTCTTCTTTGCAAATACCTACACAACTCATGCCATGAATCTTGTTGAAGATAAGGTGGTTGTGATTAGAGGTCGAGTCGATCGCCGTGAAGAGAACCTGCGCATCACCGCCCTGGATATGTCGATGCCGGATATCAGCGCTGCGCCGACTGGACCAGTCCTCATCTCGATGGATTCAGCTCGAGTCACTGCGCCAATTGTCGAGCGAATGAAAGAGATCTTGAGATCTCATCCTGGAAATCGCGAAGTCCATCTCAAAGTAGAAGATGGTCGTGGTGGCATGGTGATGAAGATTGATGACGCCCTCCGAGTGACCGCATCACCGAGCCTCTCCGCTGACCTCAAGCAGATTCTTGGCGCAGATTGCATCCTCGCCTGACCCTGATCTGCTCTCCTGATTATGCGAGATGGGGAAGGCTGGGCAACCTCTAGACTTCACCTATGAGCGTGCAGATTCGTACCCTAGATCTCCGCGGTCAACACCTGTCTAAGGGCGAATACCAAAAGCGCCTTCCGCGGGCGACGCTCGATATCGCAACCGCAATGGTCGCAATCGAACCGATCTTGGCGCAGGTAAAGAATGGCTCTGAATCTGACCTGATTGCCCTGGGCGAAAAATTTGATGGCATAAAGCCAGCGCAGATTCGAGTCCCAGCCCACGTCATCTCGGAATCCTTAGCAACACTTGCACCTGACATTCGCAGCTCTCTTGAAGAAGCAATTCGACGAATTCAGAAAGTTCATAGCGATCAAACCCGTTCATCGGTGGCGACACAGGTGGTGGATGGCGGAAGAGTTGAACAACGGTGGATCCCTGTCGATCGCGTAGGACTTTATGTCCCAGGTGGGCGAGCGGTCTATCCAAGTTCGGTCATCATGAATGTTGTTCCTGCGCAAATTGCAAAGGTTGGCAGTATCGCAGTTGCCTCTCCACCACAAAAAGAGAATGGCGGATACCCACACCCGACGATTCTGGCGACATGTGCGTTACTTGGAGTTGATGAGGTTTATGCCATTGGCGGAGCTCAAGCTGTTGCAATGTTTGCATACGGAGTTGAAGGCGTTTGCGAGCGCGTCGATATGGTCACTGGACCCGGAAATATTTATGTAGCAGCAGCAAAGCGAGCACTTCGAGGAGTTATCGGAATCGACTCAGAGGCGGGTCCAACGGAGATCGCTATTCTCGCCGATGAATCTGCGATAGCAAGTGAAGTCGCAGCTGACCTTATTAGCCAAGCAGAACATGACACGATTGCAGCCGCGGTACTCGTTACTCCTTCCGAAAAACTCATAGATGCTGTTCGAGTTGAACTCGAAAAGAGAGTTGCTCTCACTAAGCACCGTGAGCGTATTGAGATTGCACTCAGCGGCATTCAATCCGCACTTGTATTAGTCGACTCACTCGATCAAGGCTTTGATGTTGTCAATGCTTATGCCGCCGAACATTTAGAGTTGATCTTCGAGAATGCACAAGCACTTTCGCATCGGATTAGAAATGCTGGCGCTGTCTTTATTGGTCGATTCGCTCCCGTATCGCTGGGGGATTACTCCGCGGGCTCAAATCACGTCCTTCCTACTGGCGGTTGTGCTTGTCACTCAAGCGGACTCTCGGTCCAGAGTTTCTTACGTGGATTGACCTTTATTGAGTATGACAAGAGCGCATTTATTGAGATCGCTCAGAATGTCATCACATTGGCGCAAGCAGAAGATTTACCTGCACATGGCGAAGCGATGAGCGCCAGGCTCGAGACAATCGCTTCAGAAGAAAATTTGGAGAAGCGCTCATGAGTGAAAAGAATGCATCGACGAATAGCCACAACACACGCTGGCCTGGCTGGCTTCCACTTCGCCCTGCTCTTAAAAGTTCAACACCATATGGCGCTCCACAGCTCGACCAAGTGATTCAACTCAATACAAATGAGAATCCGAACTCCCTTCCTGATGCGGTACGGGATCGAATGATGGATCGAATCGCAGAGATCGCGACTGGATTGAACCGTTATCCCGATCGAGATGCGGTGGCGCTTCGTGAAAAGTTGGCGGAATATATCAATCGCGCTTCTGATACTCAATTCGGAGTTTCAAATATTTGGGCAGCAAACGGCAGTAATGAGATTCTCCAGACACTCTTCTTGGCCTTCGGGGGAGCGGGGCGAACTGCAATCGGTTTTACGCCTTCATATTCAGTACATCCGATGATCGCGAACATCACCGGCACATCATGGATCGTCGGTAGTAGAGATTCAGAGTTTGGTATCGACGCATCCGGTGCAGCGACTGGAATCCGCGAGGTCAAACCTTCGCTAGTCTTTTTAACAACACCTAATAATCCATCTGGAACTGCGACATCAATC
>DAINZB010000002.1:0-3239 GCA_036749135.1 Candidatus Nanopelagicaceae bacterium
TCACAGGGGCTTCTTGATGAAGAACGATTTAGCGGTCGAGTTCTCCGCGGATGAACGCTTCAGTCTTCTCATGAGCCTGCTCATCTGTGTACTGAGTAGGAGGAGTCTTCATGAAGTAGCTTGAAGGTGAGAGTAATGGTCCACCGATCTTGCGATCGAGAGCGATCTTTGCACAACGAAGTGCATCGATGATTACGCCAGCAGAGTTCGGTGAATCCCATACCTCGAGCTTGTATTCAAGATTGAGTGGAACGTCACCAAAGGCGCGGCCTTCAAGGCGAACATATGCCCACTTGCGATCATCAAGCCATGGGATGTAGTCAGAAGGTCCAATGTGAACATTCTTTGCGCCCATGTCGTGATCGAGCTGTGACGTCACAGAGTTGGTCTTTGAGATCTTCTTCGATTCTAGGCGATCGCGCTCGAGCATATTCTTGAAGTCCATATTTCCACCAACATTGAGCTGGTAGGTGCGATCGAGGTGAACGCCACGATCCTGGAAGAGCTTTGCCATGATGCGGTGAGTAATGGTTGCACCGACCTGTGACTTAATGTCATCTCCGACAATTGGAAGTCCAGCCTTTGTGAACTTATCAGCCCACACTGGATCTGATGCAATGAAGACTGGAAGAGCGTTTACGAATGCGACGCCAGCATCGATCGCACATTGTGCGTAGTATTTCGCGGCTTCCTCTGACCCTACAGGGAGGTAGCAGATGAGCACATCAACCCTCTCCTCTTTCAAACGAGCAACGATATCGACAGGTGCTGCGGTTGATTCAGTAATGGTCTCCTTGTAGTAACGACCAAGGCCATCGAGTGTGTGGCCGCGCTCAACTGTTACGCCAGTTTTTGCAACATCAGAGAACTTAATGGTGTTGTTCTCGCTCGCCCAGATTGCATCTGCGAGATCGAGGCCGACCTTCTTCGCATCAACATCAAATGCAGCAACAAACTTCACATCGCGAACGTGGTATCCGCCGAGAACTGCGTGCATGAGACCTGGGATCTCAGTATCTGCGGCAGCATCTTTGTAATAGGTAACGCCTTGTACGAGCGAATTGGCGCAGTTTCCTACTCCAATAATCGCTACGCGAATATCTTTACTGGTCACGAGGACTTCCTTTCGGTATTGATCATGTCTTGTAGCCAAGCGATCTCTCGCTCCGCCGATTCCAATGAATGGCGGCGCCACTCAACTAAGTACTTATCGAATCCGGCTGGGGATTTTTCAAGTTCGTCGCGAAGGATGGAAGCCTTCTCAACTAACCGACGTAATCTCCCTTCCAAGATCTGTAGACGGTTCCCTTGTGGGGTCGGTCCAAAGAATGCAAAGCGGACTTCGAAGCTCTCGTCATCCCAGGCCTCTGGCCCAGAACTCCCGGTGAGCGCCTCAAAGCGCTTCTGCCCCACCTCAGTGATCGCGTAGACAATGCGAGATCTACGAGAGAGCCCTCCTTGGTCTGAGACCGATTCCTCGATCAAAGCCGCCTCTAACATCCGATGGAGCTGGGGGTAGAGGACAGAGAAGCTCAACGCCCGGAATGGGCCGTAGATTGCGATCATCCGCTTGCGGAGCTCGTAGCCATGGAGTGGACCCTGCGAGAGCAGCCCGAGAAGGGCGAACTCGAGGGATTCACCACGTGAGCGCACGAGTTAACCTCCACTTTCTGATGGGATTGTTAGATCTATCGATTCGATACATCTAACCGATAGTTAACCCGATATATCGATTCGATGCAACCTCAGAGGCGGGCGTGTCCAGGATCTCTGCCCTCCTTCGCCCTCCAGCCCCCTCCAGCGATCTGGCCTTATGCTGGCGCCATGGCTCTCGTGATCCCCTCCCGCCTCTGGGAGTACGCGGTTGCTGCCTTTCTCATCATCCTCGCCCCTGGGCCGAGCGTGCTCTTCACAATCGCACGGGCGATCGCCTGGGGCCGCGCCACCGCCCTTTTAACTGTTCTGGGCAATGTCCTCGGCATGTACACGATGTCTGTACTCGTCTGCTTTGGCCTGGGACCGATCCTCTCGAGGTCGCATCTGGTCTTCAATCTCGTCCAATGGGGCGGCGGCCTCTACCTGATCTACCTGGGTTACTCCGCGATTAAAGATAGCCCGACTGATGCCGAAGATATGCGCGCTATTGCAGATGAGAAGCCCACTACCTTCAACACTATTCGACAGGGTTTCATGGTCGGGGCGCTCAACCCGAAGGGCATGGTCTTCTTCGCGGCGATCGTTCCACAATTTGTCGATCGGGATCGTGGGAGCGTCACCATTCAGATGATTGTGATGGCGACCGTCTTTGCTGCGATCGCCTTGCTCTCTGATGGCAGCTGGGGCCTTTTAGCCGGAACGATTCGTGAATGGTTTGCCCGAGATATCAAGCGACTGATCCGGATGCGGATTACTGGGGGCTCGGTCATGGTTCTCCTCGGCGTACTGACGATTGCGCAATCACTGCTCCATAAATAGATCTTCTCGATCGCTCGTGGCGATCCGCACAACTGTCAGTCCAGGCTAGTTAAATACGCTTACACAAACGAAAAAATGGAGCGTCGTAACATGGGTGATCGAAGAGTCAATTTAAGTCCAAGTGATCTGACATTCTCGTGGGATGGATGTCACCGCGAGCTCTGGTTGTACTACAACCATCAGGTCAAGGCGCCGATGTTTATGCCGACAGTTGCTGAATTAGCTGAGGCACAAGAAAGCTACTTCATGAATAAGAGTGCTCCGCTGAGCACATCTGCGATGCATCCAGATATTCCAGAAGCGAAGATCGTCGATCACGGGGGTTGGGTTCTTTCACAACCAATTCAAGTCAATGGCGTTGACTCACATCTCTCCATTCGCGGTAAATACGATCTCCTCGTTGAATTCCCGGATGGAACCTTCGGCATCATTGATTGCAAGATGCAGGCACGTACCTCAGATAAGAGTGGTTTTTACTCACCACAGCTTGAGGCATACGCCTATGCACTAGAAAATCCAGCGAAAGGTGAGCCAAAGAAGATCTCGATGATTGGCATCTACTCATGGTCCGTCCCTCAAGCCTGGGGTAATGTCAACGCAGGCTTTGGATATCGAGTGAACTCCAATTGGTATCCAGCAGAGCGCAATCCGCAGGCGCTGCAAGATCGTCTCGAAGAGTTCATCACCATGATCAATGGTGAATGCCCACCATCAAAAGATGGATGTGATCACTGCAAGTATCTCACCGAGCGAGAGTCGATCCT
>DAINZB010000002.1:3339-18151 GCA_036749135.1 Candidatus Nanopelagicaceae bacterium
GGAACCAGGCGAAGACCCGTCACTTTCGGACGGAAGAAGAGCATCAAGAGCGGAGTCAAGAAGGACTTCAGGAAGGTGTACGCCACGGGAGTAATTTAGGGGTTCTGGCCGCCCATGTGACACCATCTGAGCGTGGCCGATATTGAAAATTCCCAATCTTTTCTCCTCCCAGGAGGAAAAGTCGGCATTTTGATGATTCATGGATTCACCGGATCGCCGGCGACGCTCGAGCCTTGGGCCCGTGGATTAGCGGCTGATGGTTACACAGTCAGTGTTCCACGTTTAGCCGGACATGGAACTCGCTGGGAAGATCTCAATGAGACCCGTTGGCAGGATTGGTACCAGAGCGTTGAGGATGCATTCCTAGATTTGAAGAAGCGCTGTGATCGAATCTTTGTCGCAGGATTTAGTGTTGGTGGGGCGCTTGGACTCAAACTCGCACAGATACGTGGCAACGAGATCGAAGGAGTATTACTTCTCAATCCTTCCATCTTCGATGAACGAAAAATTTATTACCTTCTTCCGCTTGTGAAGCATCTCATTCCATCGCTCAAGAGTGGTGCCATGGATGTTAATAAGCCGAACCCAGTGAGACATAGTTACGGCAGATTGCCCCTCAAAGCGCTCGATTCACTTCGCGGCTTATGGGACTCAGTAGAAGCTGAGCTATATATGGTGACAACTCCCCTGATGGTTGCATATTCAGTTCAGGATCATGTTGTTGATCCACGTAATTCTGAAACCATCATCGACAATGTCTACTCGGCAGATATTCGCGAAGTTATCTTTGAAAAATCATTTCACAATGTCGCCCTCGATTATGAGGCCGATATCTTGATTGAGGAAAGTTCGCTCTTTATCCAAGATGTTCTCACTGGAGAGATCACTCGATCCGAAGAGCTCGATGAACGAGAGTTGATCGATGCCGAATTTGATGCGATCGTCTCAGGACTCTCTCTTGATCAATCTTCACCTACAACCTATTTGGATGAATTAGATCGTCCTCAAGCAGATGACTTTTTAGAGCCGAATCCACGGCTACCCAAGCTCTCCGAATCCAATCGATCTGCAATCTGGTTACTTGCCAGTGGATCGGTACTCATTCTCTTATTTATCTTCACTGGCTTTGATCTCTTTGGTACCGGAGCTTGGCCTGGAGTCATCGCCAGCATCGCCGGGCTCGTTCGAATCATGTGGAATACCGCACGCCGCTTCGATGATGGCGAAGATGGAGCGAGACTCTAAAAGTTTAAAAACGAGCTAACGAAGCTGCACCGACGAGGCCGGCATCATTACCGAGTGTGGCAGCAACAATCCTGGGCGATGGATGCTTTCCACTAAATGGCATGTAGCGCTCTAGCGCGGCCCGGGTTGGCTCAAGCAAAATTTCACCAGCGTCGATAACTCCTCCGCCAATTACTACACAAGCTGGGTCAAAGAGCACGGCGAGAGATGCGATCCCCGCGCCAAGCCATTGAGCTGTTGTATTGAAACCGGCAAGCGCGATGGGGTCACCATCTCGAGCAGCCTCTGTGATGTGATGGCCAGCAAGTCCTTCAATCGTCCCATCGCCACGAGCTAAGAGATTGTGAGCAGCATCTGGAGAGGCGCTAATCGCTTCACGAACGTGTCGTCGCAAGGCATTGCCTGAGGCGTACTGTTCAAAACAACCTCGAGCACCACAGCCGCAGAGATGTCCTTCTGGAACTACACGGAGATGGCCGAACTCTGCTGCCACACCATAAGCACCACGATGAAGTTTCCCACCAATGACTGCGCCACCACCGATTCCGGTTCCCACTGTGATCATCATCATCTGATCTTCGCCGATACCAGCGCCGTGCTGCGCTTCACCCCATGCGGCGGAGTTCGCATCATTTTCAATCACGATCGGAAGGTTTACAAGTTCGCCAATCGCTTTCTTGAGATTCACACCATTCCAACCAGAGATATTTGGTGTCGCTAGCATTGTTTCGCGGTCAGAGCTGACAAATCCAGCTGCTGATACACCAATCGCAGTTGCGTCATGCTCTCGAAGCAGAACCTTCGCAACATCAGCGATCGTGCGCGTTAAGGCTTCGCCGCCCTCTTTAGGTGTCGCTTCGCGGTGAGTTGCAAGAATCTTTCCAGAGCTATCGACGACTCCGCCAAGAACTTTAGTTCCACCAATATCAATGCCGATTGTGAGAGTCATAACTTAATTTTCCAAAGCTGCTTTCAACTCTTTGAGTGCAAGATCAATCGTCTCTCGCTCTGCCTTCGTTCGCATCATTGCGGGAATCGGCATAGAGAGGGCAACCGTCAATTCATACGTAACTGTTGTCGTATCGTCACCATTATCAACAAGTGAGTATCCCCCACTCATCTCGGTGAGAAGATCCGCATCATCAAGAGAGAAGGTGAGACTGGAAGGAGCTTTGCTCCAGTCGTATTCCAAGACGACGCGATCCTTGACCTGACCAGCCTTGATCGACATCTCAATCTTTACCGCCCGGCCTTCGCCATCTTTCTCAAGTACTTCGGCGCTCTTGATCGCACTCGACCATTCTGGGTAGCCACTTGGATTGAAAAGCAAGGCAGCGACCTCTGTTACGGGCGCATCGATCGTGATGGAATTCTTTGAAGTATCAGACATGCCCGTAGGTTACCGCCCCGCGCCTCTAGCGGTATGACTATTACTAGCACTACCGTTTACGTATGGATGAATTCTCAACCCCCGCGATCGTTCCAGCCGCAACGGCAGGCAACCTCACCAATTTGGTTGCAGAGCGAGCCTGGTTTGAACCGCAACGCATCATGCTCTCCCGCCCACTCGGCGAGGGATGGCAAGGTGTAAGTGCCCGGGAATTTGAGGAAGAAGTCCGCACCACTGCCAAGGGGTTAATTGCATCTGGTATCTCCATCGGCGATCGCGTCGCGATTATGGCGAAGACCCGATACGAATGGACTGTTCTCGATTTCGCAATCTGGTTTACTGGCGCCATCGTCGTCCCGATCTACGAAACATCGAGCGCTGAACAAGTCCAATGGATTCTTGAAGACTCTGGTGCAGTTGCTATCGTTGTTGAAACTCCTGCACTCGCTGAAGTTGTTAAGCCGGTCATGGGTACTACCTGCAGATTGATCTGGACCATTACTGAAGATGCCATCCCTACTCTCATTCAGAGCGGAACAGGTGTCACCGATGATGAGATCAACCACCGTCGTAATTCACTGAATCCAGATTCACTTGCAACCTTGATTTACACATCTGGTACGACCGGCAAACCAAAGGGCGTCCAACTCACTCACGGCAACTTCCTCGCTGAATGTGGAAATGTTGTTCAAGGTGCAGCCGATCTCTTCCTGAAGCCCGATGGCTCGACCCTTCTCTTCCTCCCGATTGCACACGTCTTCGGACGTATGGTTCAGATCGGTGCAATCACCGCTGGTCTTCACCTTGCACATTGCGGTGATATCAATCGTCTTCCTCAAGATCTCGCCTCATTTAAGCCAACATTCGTCTTGGCGGTTCCTCGTATCTTTGAAAAGATTTACAACGGTGCGGAAGCGCGAGCAGAAGCGGCTGGCAAGGGAAAGATCTTTAGAGCGGCGGCGGAGACTGCGATTCGTTATTCAGAAGGACTCGATAGCGGCAAGATCAGTGCCTCATTGCGTTTCAAACACCAACTCTTCGATCGCTTGGTCTACTCCAAGATTCGCGCAGGTATGGGCGGTGCCGTTGAAGCTGCCATCTCTGGTGGTGCACCACTAGGAGCCCGCCTCGGCCACTTTTATCGTGGCGCTGGCGTGCGCGTTCTTGAAGGTTATGGACTTACTGAAACAACTGCCGGCGCAACACTCAATCTCACTCAGGCACAGAAAGTCGGCTCTGTCGGCAAACCTTTGCCAAGCACAACAGTTCGCATCGCTGAAGATGGTGAGATTCTCATCCGTGGCCCAATCATTATGCGTGGCTATTGGCAGAATGACGCGGCCAATGCCGAAGTATTTACTTCAGATGGCTTCTTTAGATCTGGTGACCTTGGTGCGATTGATGCCGATGGCTTCCTCACTATTACCGGACGCAAGAAGGAGTTAATCGTTACCGCAGGTGGCAAGAATGTCGCTCCCGCAGTCCTTGAAGATCGAGTCCGTGCCCATCCGCTCGTGAGCCAGTGCATGGTTGTCGGCGACAACAAGCCATTTATCGCAGCACTCGTCACTCTCGATGCTGAAGCAATCAAGGGTTGGTCTGCCGCGAATAAGAAGGCTGGTACTTCCATTGCTGATCTCGCTAAAGATCCAGCGCTGATTGCCGTTATTCAGACTGCCATTGATGATGCCAATAAGGCTGTCAGTCGCGCCGAATCGATTCGTAAATTCACGATTCTGCCAACTGATTTCACAATCGCTGAAGGTCAATTGACGGCGAAGATGTCGGTGAAGCGCCACGTCGTCGCAAATCAATTTATGCGCGAGATTAACGAGCTCTTCCTCTAAGACGTTATGTGAATTACGCATGGCAGATCAACTATCTCGAGCCCATCAGAAGACAATCAATGCTGATATCTCAGCAATTATTGTGAAGGTTGATGAAGCGATAGGTCGGAATTCAACCAATTCCTATACTCGTTCTGCACTTCGCGAGATCCGTGAGGAGTTAGCGGGACTTAAAGCTAAAGTGGAAGAGTTGAGTAAAAGTGCATCTGTGCTCTCGCCTCGTGAACGGGAGATATTGTTGGCGCTCCAGAGTGGCGCAACTGCTGCAGCAATCGCCCGTTCCTTCTCAGTGACAGAACCAACGGTGAAGAGCCATATGGCTGCTATCTACCGAAAATTAGGAGTGAACAATAAAACCAGTGCGCTCTCTGAGGCAGTCAAGCGCGGCTTACTCTCCAAATAGAACAGCTTTAAAACGCTCTCCCCAGATCTGCCAACTCCATGTCTCGAGCGCCCATGAACGACCCCGTTCGCCCATGCGGGCACGTAAGGCAGGATCGTGAAGCAGAGTAATTGCGCTCTGTGCAATCGCCTTTACATCAGTTCCATCAACGACAAGTCCAGTCTCCCCCGGTAGAACTGCATCTGGCGCACCGCCTGATGCTCCGCCAAGGACAGGAAGACCGGCAGAACTCGCTTCGAGATAAACGATTCCAAGACCCTCAACTTCTAATCCAAAGAAGCGAGAACGTGACGGCATCGCGAATATATCCCCGACTCTCAGATAGCGCGGAAGTTCCTGATATTGCAGGCGACCAACAAAGCGCACAGATTCTTCAATCTTCAACGTGTGTACAAGTTTCGCGAGATGCTCTTTGTATGGACCTTCACCAACCAAGAGGAGAATTGCCTCAGGTTCAGATTTCAAAATGAGCGGCATCGCCTCTATCAACTTATCTTGACCCTTACGGTGCACCAGGCGTCCAACAGAAACGATGACTTTCTTATTCTCCAGTTTGAGCGCACTTACTAGATCTGCCGGCTTCGGACCTGGAGTGAAATGATCAACGGCAATTCCTGGCGCAATTCGCACGGTTTGCAGATCCTTGCGGAGTACTGGCTTCATCGCTTGTAATGTGAAATTGCCAAGATATGTCAGAACATCGAGATTGCGTGAGATTGCCTTCATTACTAACGAGAATGGCCAGAGTTTTGACCACCAGACTTCATGGCCATGAGTGAGTGCAACCTGACGCTTCGCTCCTGCTCGTTTTAAGTAACCCGACATCCAACCCAAAGGCGCAGCAGCTCCGTACCAAATAATCTCGGATGAGTAAGAGTTCATCACCTTCTTGACTGCTCGATTGACTCGAGGAGTTGGCAAGAGAACCTTGGCTCGATCGCGATGAACGATCACTCCATATTTTTCATTGAGCTCCTGATCGAATGCGCGATCCCCCTCTTGAGATGAGGTGAAGATGGCGATCTGTGATCCATCAAGCTCACCCAATAGACCCAAGATAAAGCTCTCAATTCCACCGGCACGTGGCCCTAAATCATTTGTCACGAGAAGGACAGGGCGTTGGCTCACTTCAGAAGGCTATCGTTCTCCTATGCAAATAGTGGCGAACATCGTTGTGGGTAAAGATGGAGCCACAACTCGAGATGGTCGCTCTTCGCCACTGAGTAGCGGAGCCGATCGAGAACGCTTTCACCTCCTTCGCAAGAGTGCGGATTGCATCCTGATTGGCGGCGCAACGTCTCGCTCTGAACCATATGGAAAGACGCCTCTCCCACTTATTGTCATCTCTCACTCCGAAGAAATTTCAGGGTCAGCGGCGGAGAATCCCAAGGCGACTCTCTCTCGAAAAAGCCTCGCCGATACCTTGTTGGATCTGCGCGGGAGGTACGAGAAAGTCCTGATAGAAGCTGGGGCACATCTGCTTACTGAAGCACTGAGATTAAATCTGGTCGATGACCTCTATCTGACTCAAACCACGGTCTCTGGAGATGGCCCTTACTTTCACTGCGATCCGCTCGAGATGGGGCTAGTACTTATTAGTGAGGAGACTTCCGCAGATAATGAGGAACTCTTCCTGCACTATGCGCGCCTCCCCGTGAAGTAGGCGTCCAGAAATTATCCTTTCGCAGTGCCTACAGTGAATCCAGCAACAGTGAAGTCCTGGGAGGCAATCGTCGCTGAGATTCGGGCAATTACCGTTCGCAATGAGGTCGTTGTCGAAGAAGTTCCCGCACCTCAAAAACTCGCACCACATGCCCTCGCTCTCACCGCAGATGTCGATATCGATGTGGGAACTGGCAGATTTGTTCTCCTTCATGATCCTGCTGGTCAAGAAGGTTGGTCGGGAGAATTTCGCTGCGTCACCTTTGCTCGAGCGGCGATCGAGGAAGAGTTGGCAAATGATCCCTCACTCTGTGATGTGAGTTGGGCTTGGCTCTTAGAAGCGCTCGCCTCACATTCGGCGGAGTATGCACATCCAAGTGGCACCGTCACTCGAGTCGCCAGCTCCTCCTATGGTGAACTCGATGGTCGTGAAGAAGATTCTGAAGTTGAAGTCCGAGCATCATGGACGCCGATCGATGGGAACTCTCTGACATCACATGTGAAGGCGTGGATCACCCTCCTTGAGCGAGTCTCGGGCTTAGAACCTCTCGCCGAGGGCATCACTCAACTTCCACGTAGCAAGTAGATTCTTCTTACTATGGCCGAACCTTTACTCACTCCTCGAAACGGTATGCCCTCGCTCATTGAGGATGACATCGCTCTTCGCTTAGCGATTGAAGAGCTTGCACAAGGTGAGGGTCCAATCGCTGTCGATGCAGAACGTGCATCTGGATTTCGCTATAGCCAACGTGCTTATCTGATTCAAATTTTCAGGCGCAATGGTGGGCTCCACTTGATTGATCCCATCGCGGCAAATAACTCAGCAACCTGGTCGCTCATGGATCAGACCTTTAAAGAGTGCGAATGGGTTATTCATGCGAGCACCCAAGATCTGCCATGTCTTCGGGAGCTGGGTATTCACCCCACAAAACTCTTTGATACCGAACTCGGAGGACGGATCGCAGGTTGCGAACGTGTGGGCCTCGGCGCCCTCTCTGAATCGCTTCTTGAACTTCAGCTCGCTAAAGAACATAGCGCTGTCGATTGGTCGCTGCGACCTTTGAAGGAAGAGTGGCTGACTTACGCCGCCCTCGATGTCGATGTACTCATCGATCTTCGTGATGAGGTAGAGAAACTTCTCGAAGCTCGCGGCTATCTTGAATATGCTCGTGAAGATTTTGCAGCAATACTGAGCGCTCCTGCGCATCCAAGTAAACGCGATCCATGGCGAAAGACTTCAGGGATGCATAAGATCAAAGATCGAATGACACTCGCCATTGTTCGTGAATTGTGGAGTGCGAGAGATCGTTATGCGCACTCAGTGGATATTGCCCCAGGCCGTATCTTCAATGATGATGCATTGGTCGAGATTGCAACAAAACGTCCATTAACTTTCGATCTCTTCAAAAAGATTATCACTCGTCGCTCACGTGCCAACGATCAACCAGTTGCAGAGTGGTTCGATCTCTATCGACGAACTCTCGAACTTCCCAAGGATGAACTTCCAGAGTTGCGACTTCCAGCAACAGGATTGCCACCACAAAAATTGTGGCGAGATCGAAATCCACAAGGTTATGCTCGATTGACTCATGCGCGAGCTGCAGTTGTCGAGCGAGCGCAGGAACTTGGAATGCCAGCTGAGAATCTCATCTCTCCCGATGCGGTGAGACAGGCGATGTGGCACAACCCAAAGCCCGACGATGGAGTTGAGTACCTCGCAGAAAAATTGCGAGATGCCGGAGCGCGTTCGTGGCAGATTGAACTCATCGCTTCTCATCTCGTTACGCCACTTCACGAGACCGTCCCATTGCCTCCCCCTCCTACGCCAGAGAGTGCTGAGGCTGGCCCAGGCTCTTCCTCCGAGGAGTAATTACGCAACATTCAAGTTGCGTAATTCGCCACCTTCGCCTTAGGCTTATGGGGTGTTGAGCACCCTATTGATCGCCTTGCGCGAAGGCCTTGAAGCCTCGTTGATCATCTCGATCCTGCTCGCTTACCTTGTGCGGACTGGAAAGGGCTCTCTCACCCGATTTATCTGGATTGGCGTCGCTCTTGCGGTAGCGCTCAGTTTCGGTCTTGGTGCTGCACTCTCCTTTACGTCAGCTCACCTTCCGAAAGGCGGGGAAGAGCTCTTTGCCGGGACAACCTCCCTCCTCTCAGTCATTTTCGTTACGGCCATGATCTTTTGGATGCGCAAGACCGCTCGCGGCCTTGGCAAGGAGCTTCAGGGTCGAGTGGATGGTGCACTCGCATTAGGTTCAGTCGCTCTGATCTCTGCCGCCTTCTTCTCCGTTGCTCGTGAGGGCTTGGAGACGGCGCTCTTCATCTACGCCAATTTCCGCACCGTTCGCTCAAATACCGCCCCCTCAGTTGGGTTAGCACTTGGATTATTTATAGCTTCAACGCTTGGTGTTCTCCTCTACCGCAAGACGGTAAAGATCAACCTCGGAAAATTCTTTACAACGACTGGCTACGGTTTGATCGTCGTTGCCGGCGGGGTCCTCTCCCACGGTATCTATGAATTTCAAAACCGAGGAGATCTACCAGGAGCGAGCTCACTCGCGTGGAGTGCCAAGAATGGCGATGGCACTGTGTGGACCATCATCGATGGCAGCATAGGGATTGCACCAACTACTACCTGGCTCCAACTCGTGGTCTGGGCTATCTATCTCCTCGTCACCATCAGCATCTATCGCCGCCCTGCAAAGGTCGTCGCAGCTCCAGCGCCGCTCGCACCTGCCAAGTAGTTCCCAAATATCCTACTGACGAGTAACCTCGTCTCCATGAATAACGTCGTTCTCGTTGATGCAGTCCGATCCCCCTTTGGTAAAGCCGGCAGCCTCTATCACGGCACGCGGGCAGATGACATCATCGTTCGCGTGATGCGCGGCCTGCTTGAGCGCAACCCATCGCTACCGCTCTCTGCCATTGATGAAGTTGCGATCGCAGCTGCAACGCAGACCGGTGACCAAGGTATGAATATTGGACGAAGCGCCTCACTCTTAGCGGGAATTCCGAATACCGTTCCGGGCTACTCCATCGATCGCTGGTGTGCAGGCGCGATGACTGCAGTAACCACACTCTCTGGTGCAATCGCCATGGGTCAATATGATCTGGCGATCGCTGGTGGCGTTGAACATATGGGCAATCATCCGATGGGTGAATTAATGGATCCCAATCCACGCTATTTAGCAGAGCGACTCGTTGAAAGTGATGCGCTCGCTATGGGAAATACTGCAGAGCGACTCCACGATAAATTTCCTCATCTAACGAAGGAACGCGCAGATCGTTATGCGCTCGCTTCTCAGATGAAGACCGCCCGCGCATATGAAGCGGGAGAGATTCAGCGCGATCTCATTCCAGTTGCGATTCGCAATCCAGAACTTGGTTATGGTGTGGCAACAGTTGATGAACCGCCACGACCATCAACAACGATGGAGGCGCTCGCCGGTTTGAAGACACCATTCCGAGCAGGTGGTCGAGTTACTCCCGGAAATGCTGCGGGACTTAACGATGGTGCAACGGCAGCGATTCTCGCCAGCGAAGCGAAGGCGAAAGAGTTAGGGCTACCTGTTAAAGCTCGCCTGGTGAGTTTTGCCTTTGCTGGAGTTGAACCCGAGATCATGGGTTACGGTCCAGTTCCATCGACGATTAAGGCGCTTGCTAAAGCGGGCTTGTCGATCAACGATATCGGCCTCTTCGAAGTAAATGAAGCCTTTGCAATTCAAGTGCTCTCCTTCCTTGATCACTTCGGTATCGCTGATGACGATCCACGAGTCAATATTCATGGTGGCGCTATCGCTGTTGGCCATCCCCTCGCATCATCGGGTATCCGCTTAATGCTCAACCTAGCTCGCGGCTTTGAACTCCATCCAGAAGTTCGTTATGGCATCACAACGATGTGTATCGGGCTGGGAATGGGCGGAACAGTGATCTGGGAGAACCCACACTTCACTGGAAAGGTTGCGTAATGGCTATCGATACAACGATCTCACTTCCAGATGGCGCACCTGAAGAAGTAATCACTCACTCATTTTTACGAGAGGTTGATCTTCGTCCCTTTGGATTCGAGGGCACCTTAGCTCTCATCACTCTTGATAACGGGATGGACCATAACCGTCCAAATACCTTAGGACCAAAGACGCTTGTTGAACTTAATGAACGCATTACTGAAGCCGAGAACTCATCTGCCGCAGGAATTGCCATCATTGGTAAGCCATTTATCTTTGCGGCGGGTGCAGATCTCTCCGCACTCTCATTCCTCTCTGATCGTGGCCAAGCACTTGCTATCGGAAAGCTTGGGCATGATGTTCTTCGTCGTATGAATGAGGGTAAGAAGCCAACCTTCGCCTTTATCAATGGCTTAGCGCTGGGCGGCGGATTAGAAATTGGTCTGCATTGCGATTACCGGACGATTTCATCAACCGCTTTCACCGCTCTCCCTGAAGTATTTCTCGGTTTAGTTCCCGGTTGGGGCGGGGCAACAATATTGCCGCAACTCATTGGGCCGGAGAAGGCTGTTCAGATCATCATGGTCAATGCGCTCAACAACAATACGATGCTCAAAGCGAAGGAAGCACTTGCCCTTGGTGTGGTTGATGCCTTGTATGAGCCCGCTGATTTCTTGGAAAAGTCCGTTGCATTCGCTGCGCAGATCTTGAGTGGCGCCAAGAAGATTGATCGAGTCGACCACGCCTCTGATCTCGAAGCTTGGGATCGTGCAATTGCCACCGGTAAAGCTGCAATCGCAAAGAAGTATCCTGGCGCGCAGATTGCGTCGCCGATCAAGGCCCTTGAACTGATTGCTGC
This sequence comes from Candidatus Nanopelagicaceae bacterium, assembly GCA_036749135.1. Taxonomy (GTDB): domain Bacteria; phylum Actinomycetota; class Actinomycetes; order Nanopelagicales; family Nanopelagicaceae; genus PALSA-747. The sequence continues at coordinate 14,696 of DAINZB010000002.1, forward strand.
AGCTCGAACTTCTACCAGAGCTCAAGGTTTCGATGCTGAAGATATTGCGCTCACTGATCTTGTAATGGGCGATCCACTCCGTGCATCTCTCTACGCCTTCAACCTAATCCAAAAGAAGCGCAAGAAGGTAGAAGGCGCACCAAAGCCTGCCCTCGCCCGCAAAGTGACCAAGGTTGGTGTTGTAGGTGCCGGATTAATGGCGTCACAGTTAGCGCTCATTATTTTGCGCAATCTCAAAGTGCCGGTAGTAATCTCAGATCTTGATCAAGCTCGAGTCGATAAAGGGCTTGCTTACATCAATGGCGAGATTGCCAAGCTCGTTGAGAAGAAACGAATCTCCCCCGAGATGGCGACCAGACTCTCCTCCCTCGTCACGGGTTCAGTAGATAAGAGTGCCTACGCGGGCTGTGATTTCATCATCGAGGCAATCTTTGAAGAACTCTCACTCAAGCAGATTCTCTTCAAGGAGCTCGAGCAGATCGTCTCGCCAGAATGCATTCTCGCAACAAATACTTCTTCACTCTCTGTTACAGCAATGTCAGATAGCCTAGCCCATCCAGAGCGCGTCATTGGTTTCCACTTCTTCAATCCAGTTGCGGTGATGCCTCTTCTTGAGATTGCCCGCACTGCAGCAACGGATGATGCAACTACGGCTACGGCCGTCGCGATTGGTAAAGAGTTAAAGAAGACCATGGTGATCGTCAAAGACTCACCTGCCTTTGTCGTCAATCGCCTGCTCACTAGATTTATGGGCGAGATCACCGATGCCATCGATGAAGGAACTCCGTACGATGTCGCAGATTCAGCGATGGCGCCTCTGGGCTTGCCTATGTCATCTCTTCAACTTCTTGGGTTGGTTGGACCAGGAGTTGCACTGCACGTTGCTGAAACACTCCATAAAAACTTAGGTGATCGCTATCATATCTCTCCCACAATGCAGGCCTTTGTTGATAGTGGAATCAGAACTTTCTATATCAAGGATGGTGATGGCAAGCAGATTGCGAATCCAGAGGCGCTTGCACTTCTTCATAGCGGAAATAGCGCTTCGACCGCTGATGCGGTTCGACTACGTGCGCTTAATGCCTTAGCCAGTGAAGCAAAGATGATGCTCGATGAAGGTGTCGTCTCAAGCGCTGCCGAGATTGATCTCTGTATGTTGCTTGGTTGTGGCTGGCCAATGCACCTTGGCGGGATCCTGCCTTACCTTGATCGTGAAGGTATTAGCGATTCCGCGACTGGTTCGCGCTTCCATCCTGCTGGGGTTGCTTCTCTTCCACAGTAATCGCTTCGGAGGAGCTCCAACCTACGAGCGAGCGGGTAATTGCCTGCACGGTAATACCGATCTCATGAAAGATCTCTGCGCGCTTGGCTTGTTCAAAGAATTCAAGAGGTGCACCGATTGAATGAACGGGAATATCAAGGTCATGCTCGCGGAAGAGCTCAGAGATCGTGCTCGCGATTCCACCATGTTCGATGCCATCTTCGAGTACGACAACACTCTTATAACGCCCTGCCATCGTTACCAATGAGAGTGGGAGTGGCTTCACCCAACGTGGATCGATCACGGTGACACCGACACCTTCGCGGTAAGCCTGAGCTGCTGCCTCAACTGCGACATTAGCGAGTGCGCCAACGCTGACAAAGAGAATATCTGCGCTCTCACCGCGATAGAGAACATCTATGCCATCACGACGCTCAAAGGCAGGAATTTCTGCGATGACCGGACCCTTGGGGAATCGGACGATCGTTGGAGCGTTATCAATCGCAACTGCTTCTCGTAGTAGCTCACGCAATCTCACGCCATCACGCGGAGCGGCAACAGAGAGGCCCGGAACAATTCCAGAGAGTGCCAGATCCCAAATACCGTTATGGGATGCGCCATCGTCGCCAGTAACACCTGCGCGATCCAAGACAAAGGTGACGCCGGCCTTGTGCAGCGCGACATCGAGCAAGAGTTGGTCGAAGGCGCGATTTAAGAAGGTGGAGTAAACAGCGACAACTGGGTGGAGTCCGGCATAGGCCATTCCAGCTGCTGATGCAGCCGCATGCTGCTCTGCGATACCTACATCGAAGGTGCGGTCAGGGAACTCCTTCTGGAACTTATCTAAACCGGTAGGTCCAAGCATCGCGGCGGTAATTGCGACGATATCGCTACGCTCGCCTCCGAGTGCAACGAGTTCTTCCGAGAAGACCGATGTCCAGGATTGAGCAGTTTTTGCGATCGGTTCGCCGGTTTCAGGGCTAACGATTCCCACTGCATGGAACTTCTCCGCCTCATCTTGAACTGCAGGAGCGTGTCCTCTGCCCTTCTCAGTAATAACGTGCACTAAGACTGGTGCGCCGAATTCTTTCGCGAGGTGAAGGGCGTCTTCGATCGCCTCGATATTGTGGCCATCAACTGGACCGATATATTTCAAGCCGAGGTCTTCGAACATACCCTGTGGAGCGACGATATCTTTAATACCTTTTTTGACACCATGGAGGGTCTCGTAAATTGGCTGACCGACAACAGGGGTCCGTTCAAGGACGCCCTTCCCCCAGTCCAAGAACTTCTCATAGCCACTCGTTGCTCGGAGTGTTGAAAGATAGGTCGCCATGCCACCAATTGTTGGCGAGTAGCTCCGCTCATTATCATTAACAATGATCACCAATGGCAGATCATCGCTAGCAGCGATGTTGTTGAGCGCTTCCCATGCCATACCACCGGTGAGCGCACCATCTCCAACAAGTGCAGCTACTTTGCGATCTTTAACGCCTTGAATTTTAAAAGCCGATGCGATTCCGTGAGCCCATGAAAGTGCACCTGATGCATGAGAATTTTCGATGATGTCATGTTCTGATTCGGATCGACTTGGATATCCGGAGATTCCACCTTTTTGGCGGAGTCGATCAAAATCGGCTGAGCGGCCAGTTAAAATCTTGTGAACATAGCTCTGATGGCCGGTATCAAAGAGCAGCACATCATGGGGAGATTGAAAGGTTCGATGCAAAGCGATCGTTAGCTCAACAACCCCGAGATTGGGCCCTAGGTGGCCGCCGGTCCGAGAAACCTTCTCAATGAGAAATTCGCGAATCTCTTGGGCGAGTTCTATCAGCTCAGCCTGGCTCCGACCTCGGAGGTCGGCAGGTGATGAGATCTCTTCGAGCATGTTCTCAGTCTAAACCGTGAGGGCGCTTTGCGCCCTCCAGTAATACGACTTACTTGAGAAGTGAGCGCAGTACATATTGCATGATTCCACCGTGGCGGTAATAGTCCGCTTCTCCCGGCGTATCGATGCGTACTAACGCCTCAAAACTCTTGCCGTCAGCCTTCACTGTCACTCGCTTTGGAGTATTTCCATTATTGAGCTCAGTCACACCTGTGATCTCAAAGGTCTCGTGACCCGTAAGGCCCAGTGTCGTTGCGCTCTGACCAGGGAGATACTGCAATGGAAGAACGCCCATGCCAATGAGGTT
>DAINZB010000002.1:18251-37546 GCA_036749135.1 Candidatus Nanopelagicaceae bacterium
CGTTCGATGCCATGTTCAGCCAGATACTTTCCAGCAGGAGAATCAGCTTTGATATTTCCAGCTGGTGAGATGTGATCCGTTGTAATCGAATCACCAAGCACGGCGAGTACGCGAGCGCCGGCGATATCTTTTACTGGCTGCGGGTCACGTGGCATGCCGTCGAAGTAAGGAGGTTTGCGCACATATGTCGATTGCGGATCCCACTCGAAGGTCTTTCCAGTTGGGGTTGCGAGCGACTTCCAGCGATGATCACCATCAAAGACCGTTGAGTAATCCTTCTTAAACATATCGGAAGAGATCACCGAATCGATGACAGCTTGAATCTCAGATTGAGATGGCCAAATATCCTTGAGGTATACCGCCTTGCCTTCTTTATCGGTACCAATGGCATCGTTCTCAAAGTCGTGATCCATCGTTCCAGTAAGGGCGTAGGCAACCACGAGCGGTGGTGATGCAAGATAGTTCATCTTCACATCAGGGCTGATGCGACCTTCAAAGTTACGGTTTCCAGAGAGAACCGCTGTGACTGCCAAATCATTCTCATTGATCGCTTTGCTAATTTCGACAGGAAGCGGGCCCGAGTTACCGATACAGGTAACACAGCCATAGCCAACGAGATTAAATCCAAGGCCTTCAAGGTATGGAGTGAGTCCAGACTTATCGAAGTAGTTGGTCACAACTTTTGAGCCAGGCGCGAGAGAGGTCTTTACCCAAGGCTTTGATGTGAGTCCCTTCTCAACCGCCTTCTTCGCAAGAAGAGCAGCTCCAATCATGACTGAAGGATTAGATGTATTAGTACACGATGTAATGGAGGCAATAACTACAGCACCATTCTTCAGCTCAGCGCTCTTGCCCGCATGTGAGTACGGAACTGCTGTAGTGGTCGTCTTCTCGGTAACGTACGACGGAAGCACCTTCTCAAATGAGCCACGAGCATCGCTTAATGAGATGCGATCTTGTGGGCGCTTTGGACCGGAGATCGAAGGAACAACAGTAGAAAGATCTAATTCAATCGTCTCGGAGTATCGAGGAGCGATATCTGGGTTATGCCAGAGCGCATTTGTCTTCGCATACTTCTCCACTAATTCGAGCTGTTCATCGCTGCGACCTGTGAGTCGGAGGTAGTTAAGAGTCTCATCATCGATTGGGAAGATGGCGCAGGTAGATCCATACTCTGGCGCCATATTTCCGATTGCTGTACGAGTCGCCATTGAGAGCGAAGTAACGCCAGGTCCGTAGAACTCAACAAACTTTCCAACCACGCCGAGTTTCCGAAGCATCTCAGTAATGGTGAGAACAAGATCGGTAGCCGTAGTTCCCGTTGGAAGATCCCCGGAGAGTTTGAAACCGACAACGCGAGGAATGAGCATCGAGACCGGCTGACCAAGAAGCGCAGCTTCAGCTTCGATTCCCCCGACGCCCCAACCAAGAACACCAAGTCCATTGACCATCGTTGTATGTGAATCTGTACCCACCACAGTATCTGGATAAGCGCGAAGTTCACCGTTCACGTTTCGAGTCATGATCACACGAGCGAGGAACTCAATATTTACCTGGTGAACAATTCCGGTTCCAGGTGGAACAACTTTAAATTCATCGAAGGCAGTCTGACCCCAGCGGAGGAAGCGATAGCGCTCCTGGTTGCGGCCATATTCAATATCGGTATTCTCTTCAAAGGAGGTCTTTGTTCCGAAGACATCAGCGATAACTGAGTGATCGATAACGAGCTCGGCTGGTGCGAGTGGATTGACCTTGGTTGGATCTCCCCCAAGTTCGGCGATTGCTTCGCGCATCGTCGCTAAGTCCACGATGCAAGGAACTCCCGTGAAATCCTGCATGATCACGCGAGCAGGTGTGAATTGAATTTCTGTATCTGGTTCTGCGGCCGGATCCCATGATGCGAGAGCCTTGATCTGCTCCGCAGTGATATTCGCGCCATCTTCAGTACGGAGAAGATTCTCTAACAAGATCTTCAAGCTATACGGAAGATCTGAAGATCCCTCAAGAGTTGAGATATCGAAGATCTCATAGCTCTTGCCGGCGACTGATAGTGACTTCTTGGCGTTAAAGGAGTTCTTGCTCATGGCTCAATCTTAGTGAGAGAGCTACTTCAGATTAAATCTCACGACCGTTTCGATATGTTGGGTCATCGGGAAGAGGTCAAAGGCCACGATTGAATCCATCGCATAGCCGCCCTCTGTGATCCATTTCGCATCCCGAGCGAGGGATGCCGGGTCACAAGAGACGTAGACGATCGTGGTTGGGCGCAATTTGAGCAGGCTCAGTACGACCACCTCACCAGCGCCAGTGCGGGGTGGGTCAAGAAGGACCAAGTCAGCCTTCTCAATCTTAGGAAGTTGTTGTTCAACTGTTCCGCTATGGATCTGCACATTCGAATAGCCCTTGAAGATCTGGGCAGCATCGGCAAGCGCTCTACGATCCGATTCAATGAGATGAACTCGACCACGTGGTCCAACAGCTTGGGCGAGCGCGCCAGAGAAGAGACCAACTCCCCCATATAAATCACAGACAGTATCGCCGGGGCGAACATCGAGCATATCCATCGTATGTCCGACCAATGTCTCAGGTGCGTTCTTATGCGCTTGCCAGAATGAGACTGGTGAGATTGTGTACGTCATACCTTCTACAACTTCATGCAGTTGTGTGGGCCCTGAGAGACTTCTTCCTCCGCGAGCAATATTTGTCTCGCCAGAACTCGATGTGGCAACTTCAATTCGGGCATCGCCATTCCAGGTGCGCTGCGCCAGTGCAGGGACATTCATATCCTCAACTGCAATGAGGCAATCGGAAATTTCTTCAACCTCTTTACTGCGATTTTTATAGAATCCAATCTTTCCAAAATCTGAGATCGCAAAATCCATGCGGGTGCGCCAGTGAAGACCATCCGCAGGCTCAACGCCACGAACTTCAACGCTCAAACCCATCTCCGCGAGATTCATCTTTCCGAGTCGCTCAAATTGTTCGGCGACGATCGCACCCTTTAACTCTCGTTGATATGAGATCTCAATATGTTGGAAGTCGCAACCGCCACAGCCATCAGGCCGGGCAAATTCGCAAGGGGCCTCGACACGGTGAGGTGACGGTTGAAGTACCTCGACGACATCTGCTCTCGTTACCTTGGAGACGACGGAGGTGACTTCGACAAGTACCCGTTCTCCTGGAATGGCATGGCGCACAAAGAGGACCTGGCCCTCATGACGTGCGATGAAATGGCCACCATGGGCCGCGGCAACGATATCGACGGTGACGCGCTCCCCTACCTCGAGGCGCTGGCGTTCTTCTCTCGGGACTTCGGTGGTGACATCGTTTTCCATCTGCCAACCCTAACCGAGTTAAAGAGGTAAGGTTTCCTTGTGCATGTAGTCATTATGGGTTGCGGAAGAGTTGGTTCAGGCCTGGCGTTAGAGCTCGAAGAGGCTGGCCACACAGTTGCGGTCATCGATCAGAATCGCGAATCATTTAGGCGCCTAGGCCCAAATTTTGTCGGCCGAACAGTTGCCGGCGTGGGCTTTGATCGTGACACACTCCTTGAGGCAGGTATCGCAGAGGCTGGCGCATTCGCTGCCGTCTCCAATGGCGATAACTCAAATATTCTCGCGGCACGTGTTGCCCGCGAAACGTATGGCGTAGAGAACGTCGTTGCACGTATCTACGATGCGGGCCGCGCTGAGATCTATCAACGCTTGGGAATTCCAACTGTCGCCACCGTACTCTGGACGACAGATCAGATTCTTCGTCGCCTCGTTCCCGAAGGTTCACGTTCTGAGTGGCGCGATGCCAGTGGATTGATTCAACTCTGCGAGGTTCATCTAGAGGCATCGTGGTACGGCCGACCAGCTTCGATCATTGAAGAACGAACCTCTGCTCGCCTCGCTTTTATCACGCGCTTAGGTGAAGGGTTGATCCCAGATGCCAACACAGTTCTCCAAGAGGGAGATCTCGTTCATGTCATGGTCTCTAATAAAGATTTAGAGTCTGTTGATGCCATTCTCGCCCAGTCGCCTGAGGGGAACTAATGCGTATTGCAATTGCCGGAGCCGGAAATGTCGGACGCGCTATCGCCCGCGAACTTCTTGAGAATGGCCATCATGTTCTTCTGATCGATCGCGATCCGAAGGCACTAAAAATGGATTCAGTACCAACAGCAGAATGGCTCTTAGCCGATGCCTGTGAGATTGCATCGCTCGATCATGCCAAGCTCGATGGTTGCCAAGTTCTCGTCGCTGCAACTGGTGATGACAAGGTAAATCTCGTCTGCTCACTTCTTGCGAAGACAGAGTATGGCGTTCCACGCGTGGTTGCTCGCGTTAATCACCCAAAGAACGAGTGGCTCTTCGACTCATCATGGGGAGTCGACGTTGCAGTCTCGACCCCTCGCATTATTAGCGCCCTTGTTGAAGAAGCTGTCTCGGTTGGCGATATTGTCCGACTCTTCTCGCTCCGTAAAGGCGAGGCAAATCTCGTTGAAATTACTCTGCCAGATAATGCTCAGGTCTGCGGCAAGACCATCGATGAGATCGCTTTTCCAGCAAACTCATCACTTGCAGCAATTGTTCGCGATGGTCAGGTAATCTCACCAGCGCCACATATGTTGCTTGCTAGCGGCGATGAACTCCTCTTTGTCGCTACCTCTTCCGCTGAAGCCGAATTGAAGAGCTGCCTACTCGGGTAAGTAGTTACTCTTTCTCAATCTTCACAGCAGGAACTCTCCGAATGATCTGCCACGTTCCCCAGAGTACAATCAGGTAGAGCGGATAGCCCAAGAAAAAGTTAGCTATTCCTAGAGCGTTCAGTTGGTTTGCCGCATAGAGCGGATATTGAATAGCGATTCTCAGCGCAAACATGCCAGCCCATAGCCATCCCGCTTGGGTGTAGACCTTTCGCCGAGCCTCGTTCTTTCGCCACTCAAGATTTTCGCCGAGGATAGGACCAATTACCAATCCTAAGAGCGGGTAGCGGATCAGATTCGCGCCACCATAGAGAATCAAGAAGGCGATATTTTTATAGATACTTGGCAGATAGAAGGAAGATGCCTTTCCGCTGTGGCCAGCAAAGAGTGCGCATATTGCGATTCCAAATAATCCACTCATCGCATGTTGTAACGACTCTCGCTTAACAAGTCGATACAGGGTGAGCGCAATCGAAAGTCCAAGCGATGCATAGAGCGCCGGATGGAGATGATGCCCAAAATTAAAGACGATGAGAAAGAGAACGGATGGTATTCCGCTATCGATCAGGCCCCGCTTACCGCCTAATGCGGAGAGGATCTTGGCGCGATCATCGTTGCCGATTGGCTCATTCACGCTCATGCCTTTCCAGTGCTCCCGAAACCACCTTCACCGCGTTCTGTTCCAGGTAGTGAATCCACTTCGATAAATTCAGCGCGCTCGACCTTTTGGATTACCAACTGGGCAATTCGATCGCCCTTTTTAAATGAGATCGCTTCTCGTAGATCATGATTAATAAGGATCATTTGAAGTTCACCGCGAAATGCTGCATCAATCGTTCCAGGGGTATTTACCATCGAGACCCCATGCTTGATCGCTAGCCCAGAACGTGGATGGACAAAGGCGGCGTAGCCATCTGGAAGTGCGATAGATATACCAGTCGGGACTAATGCTCTCTCCCCTGGCTCGATAGTGACACCTACTCTGGTGCAGATGTCAGCCCCGGCGTCACCACCTTTGGCATAGCGAGGAAGTGGAATGGATTCATCCAAGCGGGTGATGAGAACTTTGAGCGTCATGGATTAATCTCAAAATCGGGATCGACAAATGCAAGGAGCTCAGGATGGGCAGTCACATGGTCGATATATGCCTTAGGTGCGTTCTCTAAGAAGTGTTTCATCGGCACGATAATAAAGAGCGCAGATGATTTAACAGCCACTGGTCCATCGAGTGAATCGAGGTGTCCCTCTGCCGAGACATAGACCTTACGGTTCACCTGCCCAGTGATCCAGGCGCGAATATGTAACTCTGAACCGATCGGAACCGGAAGAAGAAAGTCGGTCTCAAGTCGGGCAGTAACTGCTGGGGCGCGGATCAACCACATCAACTTGCCGAGCGCCTCATCGAATGCGAGTGAGAGTAGACCGCCATGCGCCAAGCCAGGTGCGCCTTGATGATTTTCGGTGACGGTAAAGACCGCTGTCAGATCTTGTCCTTCGCCAACGTGAGCAACTAAGTGGAGACCTGTGGGATGAAGTTCACCGCAGCCGAAGCAATGTCCAAAGTGTGATGGAATCTGCGTTCCAGATGGTGGCGCCTTAGGATGGCGATCTGGGATTTGCGCATCTGCAGGAGGTTGGGTGCTGGGAATTCTGCTCACAGATCAAGGGTACTCGAGTTGAAAGAGCGGTAAGTTCTTCTTATGGATGAGTCGACCTACAGTTCGAGAGATGGCTGGCCGATCTGGCTCTGGCTCTTTCTCCTCTTTCTTGCCGGCTCGCTCGCAATTGCCGTGGAGGCGGCGCTTGGAAATCGTCTCGCTTGGATAACCCTTCTCCTCCAGCTTCTTCTCCTTCTCTGGGCAGCGCTAAAGACGCCGCTCGAAATTGCGATCGATGAGCTCCACGTAAAAGTAGGCAACGCAACAATTTTGAGAGAGTTCATCGGTCAGAGCACACCTCTTACATCTCATGAGATGGCGCTCCTGCGTGGGCGAGATGTTGATACTCGCTGTTGGATGGCCCTGCGCTTCTGGGTATCGACCGGAGTAAAGATTGAGATTTTCGATCCAAAGGACCCAACTCCTTATTGGTTGGTGAGTGCAAAAAAGGCGACTGCGTTAGCAGCCGCCTTAAATGGCAAGAATTAAAAGAGAGAAGTTACGCGCAATCCTTACAGACTGCCTTTGCGCCTTCACCCTTTGCAAGTTGTGAAACGTGGTGCACTAAGAAACAACGCGAGCACGTGAATTCATTCTCCTGCTTTGGAACAACACGAACTGTGAGCTCTTCGCCAGAGAGATCAGCGCCTGGAAGTTCAAGACTCTCAGCGGCTTCCTCTTCATCAATATCTACCTGACCTGATTGAGCATCTGCTCTACGGGCCTTAAGTTCTTCGAGCGACTCTTCGTGGAGCTCTTCATCGGTCTTTCTCGGGGTGTCGTAATCGGTAGCCATCGCACCTCCTCCTACATCTTCACAATCAACGTTCTAGCCAGCTGGCCAAAGGTGGCCAAGTGGCCAAACTCCCGTACAGGGCGGATAGTGTCTTATAACTGCGCCTTATGCCAATGAACGCTCGGCGTGTTGGAAATATTCCCTAGATTTCTGCTTGGCGAGGTGCGTTAGCGAGAGAGACGAAGGGCCTCAATACCTCGAGCAGCGAGACGTTCAAAGTGGACTTCGCGCTTATCGTTAAATGTGGCGACATCGACCTGAGCTTTTTCGAGGAATGCGGCAAGTTCATCACGAGCTGCAGCGCCATCACCAGTAAGCGTGGTTAATTCAAAGATTCCCCATGCTCGGAGTACCGGCATAACAACATCCTCAAGGTGGAGCTGAAGATCGTAGATACCAGCGAGGGCAATCTGAACAGATTTGCGTCCCCAGCCAGGCATTCCTGCGCCAGGCATTTGGAAGTTGAGCAGAACATCAGTAATCGCGCGCATTGCATGATTTGGCTCAAGCTTTAGCGCCTCAGCAAGTAAGTTGCGATAGAAGAGCATGTGGAGATTCTCATCGAGCGCCACACGAGCCAACATACCTTCGCAAATTTCATCGTTAGAGATGCGACCAGTATTTCTATGAGAGATTCGGGTAGCAAGTTCTTGGAATGTTACGTAAGCAACGGTATGCAACATATCGTTTGGAAATGGCGTCTGATACCCGACCTGCATATGGGCCATACGTAGATCTTCTAGTTCATCGGGATTTACTCCACGAGTCGCCATGAGGTAATCGCGAAGGACGATACTGTGGCGCGCTTCCTCAGCAGTCCAACGATTAATCCAGGTATTCCAAGCACCATCGCGAGACATGGAGTTCGCAATTTCAGTGTGGTACGACGGCAAATTATCTTCAGTCATCAAGTTGAGAACGAGAGAATCTTGGGCGACGGTGGTTAGTCGTGAATCTTTTGCTTCCCAGGCATCTCCATTTAATGGTCCGGCAAATGTGCGACCCTCAGACCATGGGACATACTCATGTGGATACCAATCCTTTGTGGTCTTGATATGTCGTTCGAGCTCGATCGCTACCGCAGGCTCCAGGTCTCGGATTAAGCGGGATTGAATCTCTGGATCTAACTCTTTCATGGGAGGAAGGTACCGTTAAATGGGTGGTTACTAGCGAGTTACTCGCTCAATTTCTTTGTGCGAGCCTTCGATTGCTCTATTCGCCAACGAGCGATTTCGGCATGATCGCCAGAAAGTAGAAGTGGTGGCACTTCAATTCCTCGCCACATTGCAGGCTTTGTGTAACTCGGGTACTCCACAAGTTGTTCAGAATCTTCGTCGACAATGGAGTGCGACTCTTCTTCTAATGAGGCCGGGTTGCCGATGACTCCAGGAATCAATCGGATGATCGCCTCGAGAATAACCAGGGCTGCTACCTCTCCACCATTAAGGACATAATCGCCAATGGAGATCTCCCGCACTGTGAAATTGCGCTTTGAACGATAATGCTCCGTCACGCGGTAATCGATTCCTTCGTATCTCCCGCAGGCAAAGATCAGGTGCTCTTTCGTTGCAAGTTCGTAAGCCATCGCTTGATCGAATTTCTTACCTGCCGGCGTCAGAACAATCAGTTCGTAGTTGCCCTCAGGATCATCACTCAATGAATCGATCGCTTGTGCCCATGGTTCTGGAGACATCACCATTCCCGCTCCGCCGCCATATGGTGTGTCATCGACCGACTTGTGCGCTCCCTCAGCAAAATCTCGCAGATCAGTCACGTTGATCTCAATCAATGACTTCTCTTGCGCCTTGCCAACCAAGGAGAGTGAAAGTGGTTGCATATATTCAGGGAAGATAGAGATAACATCGAAGCGAGGGCTATTCATCTCGGCTCCCTCCAACTTCAGCTTCATCTGCGTTGAGCAATCCAGGAGGTGGGATGATCGTCACTATTCCAGTCTCTAGGTCGATCTCGGGAACAATTTCGTAGACAAATGGGATTAATACCTCACCATTATCAGTCTCGACGGCTAGCAAATCTTGGCCAGGTAAATTCAAAACATCAGTAAGTGTGCCGACATGGATACCCTCATCGGTTTCGACTTTTAGACCAATAAGTTGTTGAACATGGAATTCATCCTCGTGGAGATTCTCTTGTGACATATCGACCTCTGCCTTGAGCAATGTATCGCGTAACTTCTCAATCTCATTGCGATTATTTGCTTCGGCAAATTTAAGTAGCAATATGCCATTGTGGTCACGGGCCGCGGTGATCGTCAGTGGACCCGCGCTCTCCGGATCTGTAAATAGTTTCGCACCGATGTAGAACCGTTCATCCGGTACATCGGTGCGAACTTCAATAGTTGCTTCGCCTAGCACCCCGTGTGCGCGACCAATTCGGCCAACGACTAGGAGCATTATTAACGTGCCTCGTCAGCCTCGATAAGGTCGACGCGGACAGAACGACCAGCAATTGCGCTAATAACGGTACGAAGCGCACGCGCAGTACGACCGTTACGACCAATTACCTTGCCAATATCTTCAGGGTGGACGCGAACCTCAAGTGTTGTACCGCGACGATGAGTCTTCTCGGTAATAACAACTTCTTCAGGATTATCGACGATCCCCTTAACGAGATGCTCGAGAGCTTCGTCGATCATTATTCGGCTGGTGTCTCTTCAACTGGTGCTTCAGCTGCTGTGTCTGCAGGAGCTTCAGCTACTTCTTCAGCAGGTGTCTCGACTACTGCCTCGGCAGGAGCTTCAACAGCGGCTTCGACAGGTGCGCTCTTTGCAGCTAACTTATCTGCAGCCTTCTTCTTCGCAGTAGTTGCGCCATCTGCTGGCTCAGCCATAGCTTCCTTTACTGCTGCTTCATATGCAATGCGCTTGTGTGGCTTCTCAGCGGCAACGCGAAGAGTTCCTTCTTGTCCAGGAAGACCCTTGTGCTTCTGCCAATCGCCGGTGACCTTAAGAATTGCCTCTACAGCTTCAGTTGGCTGAGCGCCAACTCCGAGCCAGTACTGTGCGCGAGCTGAATCCACCTGAATGAATGAAGGCTCTTGACCAGGTGTGTAACGGCCAATCTCTTCAATCGCACGTGAATTACGAGCGGCACGAGCATCTGCAACAACAATTCGGTAATGCGGGGTGCGAATCTTTCCGAGACGCATCAACTTAATTTTTACAGCCACGTAGGTGGTACTCCTTGAATGATTCGGATCGATCTCTTATCTCTCAGTGGGAGCGAGAGCATGGAGAAGATCCATAATGGATTTCGGTTGCGATAGGGGTAGAGGGCCCTCCCGCAGGGGGCCAATCTTGCCATCTTGGGTATCGATACCCAAATTGAGATCTCGGATTTAGCCCTGCTCGGCGGCACGCTTCGCTGGATTGCCCGATTTCGACTTCTTCTTCGGCGGATTCTGCCCTGTTCGAGAAGCTGGGAGACCCATCCCTGCTGGCATCCCACCCATTCCGGCCATGCCACCTAATCCTGGGATATTTGGCATCCCTTTACCACTGCGCATCTGCTTCATCATCTTCTGAGCAGCGGCAAATCGATCGACGAGATTATTGACCTCTGAAACTTGGCGCCCACTCCCCTTGGCGATTCGTGCCCGACGAGATCCATTCAAGACCTTTGGATCATGACGCTCGGCCGGGGTCATTGATTGCACAATTGCTTGTGTCCGGATTAATTCATTATCGTCAAAGTTCTCGATCTGCTTCTTGATCGCACCTGCGCCGGGAAGCATTCCAAGCATCTTCGACATCGAACCCATATTTTTCATCGCCTCTAACTGAGCGAGAAAATCGGTCAATGTGAACTCTTCACCCTTTGCAAACTTCTCTTCCAACCGTGACGTTGTCGTCGAATCCATCGCTCGCTTTGCCTGCTCGGCCAAGGTTTGGATATCACCCATGCCCAAAATTCGAGAGGCCATACGGTCGGGATAGAAGATATCGAAATCTTCAACCTTCTCACCATTTGATGCAAAGAGAATGGGTTTGCCAGTCTTTGCCAAGATCGAGAGGGCTGCGCCACCACGAGCATCGCCATCAAGCTTTGTGAGGACTACGCCATCAAAGCCAACTCCCTCTTGAAATGCTTGTGCAGTTCGCACCGCATCTTGACCGACCATCGCATCCACAACAAAGAGGACTTCATCTGGATTGACCGCCTCGCGGATCTTTACCGCCTGTTGCATCAACTCTTGATCAACACCCAACCGACCAGCGGTATCAACAATGACAATGTTGTGGAGTTTATCTTCGGCGAATTTCACGCCGGCTCTCGCAACGGCTACGGGATCACCAACACCATTTCCAGGCTCGGGTGCAAAGACGGGAACCTTGATGGATTCACCGACTGTTTGAAGTTGGGTCACTGCATTTGGTCGTTGTAAATCTGAAGCAACGAGGAGTGGAGTATTTCCAGCCTTCTTTAAGTGCAGAGCAAGTTTTCCAGCAAGAGAGGTCTTTCCGGCACCTTGCAGACCGGTGAGCATGATGACCGTCGGTGGCTTCTTCGCCATTGTGATGCGGCGGGTATTCCCGCCGAGGATCGCAGTGAGTTCTTCATTAACAATGGTGAAGATTGCTTGAGAGGGGTTAATCCCCTTATTGACTTCTTCGAGCTTCTCTAATGAGCGGGTGGTTATCGATGCTACAAAGGATTGTGCAACATCAAGGGCAACATCTGAATCAAGGAGGGCAGCTCGAATCTCATTCGCGATCTCTTCAATATCACCGCTCTTAAGGCGACCTTTAGCGCGTAGAGATGAGAATGCACTTGAGAATTTAGAGGTCAGATTGTCGAACACAGGGCGAGCCTACCGCCTTCCGATTCCCGCTAGCGCGTGAGCATCTGCCGTTCGATTTGGGAGGCCAGTGTCTTCGCCCGCTCTTCGCTCAAGGCGCCACCGTTCACATCCGTTACATACAGGGTGTCGAAGGCCTCAGCCCCTAGAGTCGCAACAATCGCGGCGCGGATATCGACACCAAATCGCGAGATTGATTTCGTCGTGTCGTAGAGGACTCCTGGTCGGTCATGCATACGGACTTCTACAATCGTTGCATCCGTTGCCATGTCATTAGTAGCAGTGACAACCGGAGGCGGCACGGGAATTCCTGGGAACTTCCGATAATTGCGGACTCGCTCCTCAATCTTTGCACTGATATCAATCTCGCCATCAAGTGCCCGTTGCAGCATCTCTGCTATCTGTTCAGATTGCGGAATAGGTGCGTGGACATCAAGAGCCACGAGCCAGGTCATTACTGCGACATCATCGATAGTTCTCGTTCGCGCTGAACGTAGATCCATACGAGAGATAGAGAGAACTCCGGCGACAATAGAGAGCAGACCTACGCGATCCGGGGAGACGATTTCAATCTCATATCCCTCTTCGCGAGTTCGCACCTCAACAGATAATTCTCTACTTCTATGTTTGCGCAATTGAGCTTCAGTAAGTTCCAGCGTTGGAGCGGGTGTCACTCCTTGCATAGCGTCGGCACATTTGTTCACAAGATCTTGGACAAGACGTGCCTTCCATTCGGTCCATGCAGTTCTTCCTGTTGCCTCACCGTCGGCGATGCTTAATGCATGAAGTAATTGCAGCGAGTCAAGGTCGGGAATCAAGGCCAAAACGGAGGCTATTGTCTGCGGATCATCAAGATCTCTACGAGTAGCGATCGAAGGAAGAAGCAGATGCTGCTTCACCATGAGGGCAAGTGTCGCGGTATCTGAGGATGAAAACCCAAGGCGTTGGGCGAGCGGAATAATAAGTTCTGCCCCAAAATCGGAGTGATCCTTTCCGAGATACCCCTTACCAATATCGTGGAAGAGTGCGCCCACGAGTAAGAGATCTGGTCTGCGCACCTGACGGGTAAGGGCTGCCGCCTTTACCGCTGTTTCCAGCATATGACGATCAACTGTGTGGTGATGGAGAACGTTCCGCTGCGGCAAGAAGCGAACATGTTCCCACTCCGGAATCCAACGTCCAATGATTCCCTCTTGATCGAGCGCCTCAAATACTCGAATCATCTGATTTCCCGAACCGATTAAGGCGACTAAGTCTTCGCGCGATTGGCGCGGCCACGGGGTTGGGAGATCTGCAAAATTCTCTGCGAGCCCGATACAGGCCTCAATCGAGAGTGGGAGGCCTCGTTGTGCCGAGATCGCTGCGGCTCGTAATCCAATTGTGGGATCAGCAGAGATATCGAAATCTGGATCGATGACAATTTCATCCGCAATCGCTTGCAAGCCTCTACCAACTGCATGTGGCTTTGGTCGTCGCCACCATTTATGTGATTCGGCGTGGTCAATGCGATGCCAGGTGAGATCCATGACGTAATCCACTGCTCGCGCTGCCTTTGCTACCTCAAACATCAGTACATCTGCATCGGCATACCCAAGATCAGCCGCAACTGCATCTTGTTCAGTGAGTAAGAGTTGATCGCGGTTGCGCTTGGAAACTTCATGTAGCGAATCACGAACGCTTAACAAGAGAGCTTCAGCAGCCGCTACTCGCTCAAAGGCAACATCGACAGATTGGCTGCGCGAGATTGATCGCAATGTATTAATGTCGCGGAGTCCACCTCGCGACTCTTTGAGATCAGGTTCTAAGAGATAAGCCAGCTCCCCCGAGACCTTCGCACGTTCATCAATCGACTGACGCATGAGATCGTGGTACTTCGAAAAATTCTTTATCCAATTCTCGGATGCATCACGCGCAACACCCTCAACTAAAAGCTCTTCACCGCAGAGATAACGCAGATCCAGGAGACCTAGCTGTACGCGAAGGTCATTCTTGGCATTTTCAAGGGTTTCAAATCGAGTTCTCACCGAATGATCAACAGAGCGCGACTGATTCCACAGTGGATAGAGAATCGCATTAACAAATTCGGAGAGCTTTGATTCGCTTTGATTTCCATCATGGATAATGAGGAGATCGATATCTGATCCTGGTGAGAGTTCGCCTCGGCCATATCCACCAACTGCGCCAAGTGCGACCGATTCCGATGGGATCTGAGAAGCACGAAGAGCGTCGAGGAAGAGAGAAGTAATCTCTCTATCGATCTGATCAGATCGCTCTCGACGCTCTCGTGTACCCACGAGGGGTAGCCTACTTAGTTGGTTAGCTATTTAACCTAGATAGCATCGCTTCCACGTTCGCCGGTGCGAACACGTACGACATCATCAACCGGAGTCGACCAGACCTTCCCATCGCCAATCGCGCCAGTTGATGCCGCTTTGACGATCGCACTGATCACAGTCTCTGCCTCATTTGAATCGACGAGTACTTCAAGGCGAACCTTGGGTACGAGATCGACGGTGTATTCCGCACCACGATAGACCTCGGTATGGCCGCGCTGGCGTCCAAAACCGCTCGCCTCAGAGACCGTCATTCCGGTGATACCTACTGCGTGGAGCGCATTCTTCACATCATCCAACTTGAATGGCTTGATGATTGCTGTAATGAGTTTCATGGATACCGCTCCTTACTTAGTCTGGGTGAAGTTAGAGAGGAAACGGGAACCGTCGGAATATGACGAGTTCTCGTATGCAGTCTCAGCGTGCTGAGAGAGATCGAGACCAGACTGTTCAGCTTCTTCGCTCACGCGAAGACCGATTGTCTTATCGAGGATCTGAGCCAAGACATAGGTGACGATGAACGAGTAGGCAACAACTGCGCCAACGGCTACAGCTTGGTGACCCAACAATGTCCATCCACCCTTATAGAAGAAGCCATTTGAACCAGCTGAGTTCGTCATCTTGGTTGCAAAGAAGCCGATGAGGAGCGCGCCAAGCACGCCGCCTACCAGGTGAACTCCAACGACATCGAGTGCATCATCAAATCCGAACTTGTTCTTCAATCCAACAGCAAGTGCACAAATGACACCAGCTGCTAGTCCAATTGCGATTGAACCCATTGGGCTAACAAATCCGCAAGCAGGAGTGATAGCAACTAGACCGGCGACTGCACCTGATGCAGCGCCAAGAGTTGTTGCATGTCCATCACGAAGCTTCTCGACAACGATCCAGGCAAGCAGAGCTGCACCAGTTGCTGTGTTGGTGTTGATGAATGCATATGCAGAGAGGGTATTTGCTGAGAGGGCGGATCCTGCGTTAAAGCCAAACCAACCGAACCAGAGAAGTCCTGCTCCAAGGAGAACGAAAGGAACGTTGTGCGGACGCATGCGCTCCTTCGGCCAACCCTTTCGCTTGCCAATAACAAGAATGACGGCGAGCGCTGCAGCACCAGCATTTGCGTGAACAACAGTTCCGCCAGCGAAGTCGAGAGCACCCAACTTGAAGAGCCATCCGCTAGGTGAGAAGACCCAGTGGGCAACAGGTGCATAAACAACGACGAGCCAGATTCCACAGAAGAGTGACCATGCGCCAAACTTCAAACGATCTGCAGTTCCACCTGTGATGAGCGCCGGTGTGATGATTGCGAACATCAACTGAAAGGCGCAGAAGACAAGCGGTGGAATAGTAAGCGACTCAAAACCTGTGGCCTGCTGCCAGATGTGGTTGAGTCCAAATTGATGAAGGTCACCGATCCACTTGCCCTTACCGCTGAAGGCGAGGCTGTAGACGCCGGTAATCCATAGGACTGAAACAATTCCCATAGTGACGTAATTCTGAGCAAGCATTCCGAGAACGTTCTTGCCACGAACCATTCCGCCATAGAAGAAGGCGAGACCTGGGGTCATGAGAAGAACGAGTGCAGATGCAACAAGGATCCAGGCGGTATCGCCGGTATTGAAATTCATGAGCTCTCCAAAAGATTGGTTAGAGATGCCTCACCATTGAGGGTAGAAAAGGTGGACCCGCTCGGGTCACAGACGGAGAATGGCTGGCGCGAGTTACAAAAAAGTGCGCGCTTGTGTTACGGGTAGGTTAAAAAAATCCCCCCCAGGGCATCTTTAGGCGATTAGACCTTGAAGATAGGCGTCAGCGTCAAAGAGCTGGAGGTCGGTAGCCGACTCCCCCACCCCGATCAACTTCACCGGGATGCCCGTCTGCGCTTCGATGGCGAGGGCTATTCCACCCTTGGCCGAACCATCCATCTTGGTAAGGATTATTCCGGTGACCGCAACACTCTCGGCAAAGAGTCTCGCCTGAGTAATTCCATTCTGGCCTGTTGTTGCATCCACCACGAGGAGAACTTCATCGATCGGTGAAACTTTCTCTACAACTCGGCGGATTTTTGAAAGTTCATCCATCAAACCAGATTTAGTATGCAATCGACCTGCGGTATCAACTATAAAAATTTCTGCCTTCTCTGAGGTCGCGCGCTTAATTCCATCAAATGCAACAGATGCGGGATCGCCCTCAAATTTTCCTACGACAACCGGAACACCGATTCGCTCGCCCCACGTCTGAATCTGATCAATGGCAGCTGCTCTGAAGGTATCTGCTGCCGCGACTATGACGCTGTGACTCTGATCCTTAAAGTACTTCATCAACTTAGCAACAGATGTTGTCTTGCCGGTTCCATTAACGCCAACAACAATGATGCTCGTTACTCGCTCGCGAGCAATCTGTAACTCTCGTGAAGCCGTTGCTAAATGCGATGAGAGGGTGGCAAGAATTGCACTCTCAATATCTTCTGCCTTCGCCTTCTTGGCAAGTGCGATGATCTCTTCCGTCAGGGCTGCACCCAGATCAGACTCGATGAGATTGTGCTCTAGCTCTTCCCAATCAGCAGCAGCAATTGCCGCTCCCCCGCGAAGTTTGTTAAAGAGTTTGCTAAAGAGCGCCACGTCGACCCCTTGTTATGAGACTGATTCGGTCTCACGTAGGCGCTGCGAGATAACTTCAGAGACACCATCTCCGCGCATCGTGACACCGTAAAGGGCATCGGCGATCTCCATAGTCCGCTTCTGGTGGGTGATAATGATGAGCTGCGACTTCTCGCGAAGCTCTTCAAAGACACCAAGGAGTCTGCCTAAGTTCGTATCATCAAGTGCCGCTTCAACCTCATCCATCACGTAGAACGGACTTGGACGAGCCTTGAAGATGGCAACGAGCATCGCAACTGCAACGAGTGAACGCTCTCCGCCAGAGAGAAGTGAGAGTCGCTTCACGCGCTTTCCAGGAGGACGAGCTTCTACATCGACGCCTGAGTTCATCAGATCATCAGGATTGGTGAGGATCAAGCGACCATCGCCACCTGGGAAGAGGCGGGCGAAGATTCCTTTGAACTCACGTTCGGTATCGAGATAGGCCTGATAGAAGATCTCTTGGACCTTGTCATCGACCTCTTTCACGATATCGAGGAGATCCTTCTTCGTCTTCTTCAAATCTTCTAACTGCTCCGCAAGATATTTCAAACGCTCTTCTAGGGCGTTGTACTCCTCGAGAGCAAGTGGATTGATCTTGCCGAGCATTGCCAAGGCGCGCTCTGCTTGCACCAAACGCTTCTCTTGTTGATCGCGTCGGAATGGAATGAGATCACCAGGGACCCAGTTTCCTTCTTCATCCTCGACAAAGGTAGGAACATCATTCTCAGGACCATACTCATTGATGAGGGTTGTGACATCAATGCCCAACTCCTCCATGGCGCGCGACTCCAAGCCTTCGATGCGAAGTCGTTGTTCTGCTCGAGCGATCTCATCACGGTGGACGCTCGATGTAAGTGTCTCAAGTTCCGTGGTGAGCTCACGGGCCTTGCCGCGCACGGTAAGAATTTCGCCTTCACGTTCAGTGCGAGCGCTCTCTAATCGTTGACGCTCCGCGAGTGCCTTCGAGATTGATACTTCGATCTGAATGAGCGTCTCATATGCGGTGTCAGCGATGGCTTGAGCGGTTGCCGCAGCAATCGCACGATGTTCACGGCGAAGAATCGCCTTTGCTGCACTCTCACGTTCATGAGCGGCAGTAGCTTCTAAACTCTGAGCCCGAGCTGCGACTGCGGTGATGCGCTCTTCGAGAGTACGTAATTCAAGTCGCGCCTCAACTTCGGCTGAGCGAGCTGCTGAAACTTGGGAGCGAAGATCTTCAAGATGTGTGAGATCAGGTTCTGCGGGTTCTTGATGAGATTCAAATTGTGCGATAGCTGCTGCTAAGTCGCGCTCATCATTTCCACGCTGCTCTGAGGCTTCGCGTTCTGATTGTGTCAGACGTTCAACTTCAGCCTGCGCACTCTTCACATTCTGCCCAGCCACTGCCATCTGCTCTGCCAGACCTGACATCTTTGCATCAGAGTCATTTAAGCCCGCGATAGCTTGATCATGGAGAACGCGTGCGGCATCAACTTCATGTGTGAGACGAGCTAATTCAAAACTGAGTGATTCGCAGCGCGCAGTAATCTGATTGAGATTCTCTTGCGTGCGCTCAAGGAGGGCGTTAATTTCAATTGCAGATTGTGAGCCGGATGAACCGCCACGCGCACGATTGCGGCTGATGAGATCGCCATCGCGCGTGACTGCAATCAAAGTGCGATCAAGATTGATAGCCGCTTGGGCATCGGCAAGGGTTTCGACCGCAACATAACGTTGCAGCACTGCTCCGAGGAGAGAGTCGATTCCCTGGGTAGTGATAAGTGTTGAAAGTGCTGTTAAGCCTGCTGGGAGTTGTTGTGAGGAAGAGGCTCCATCGCCATCTATAACGAGCAGCTCTGATCGCCCACCTGATTCCGCCTTGAGCATTCCCAGCGCTGAGACTGCCGAAGTGAGATCTTCTACAACAATTGAATCTGCCAATGGTCCGAGTGCAGCTGCCACAGCAGCTTCCCACCCTTGAGAGATCGAGATTAACGAAGCGAGTCGGCCTTTTACTCGCGCGCCACTTCGGCCAGAGAGAATTGCCTCGCCGCCATCTCTATGGATGAGTGACTCTTGGAGTGCAGCGAGTCGAGAGGTCAGCCCGGCTCGTTCGCGTTGGGCACTCTGCTCTTCCTCTTGGAGAGATACGAATCGCTCTTGCAGCGCTGTGAGCGCGCTCTTCGCAACTTCGTACTTGGCATCGAGATCTGGCTCTGATGCATCAAGGCCCGCGATCTCGCCCTCGAGTGAGGCAAAGTCGCCACGGAATTGCTTGAGTCGTTCACTTGCTTCATCACGAGCGGCGGTAAGGCGAGCGATCTCCGCATTTGTTGCATCGATTCGAGAACGGAGACCATTGATATGGCCCTCTTGGCGAGC
>DAINZB010000003.1:0-12630 GCA_036749135.1 Candidatus Nanopelagicaceae bacterium
TGCTTGTAGAACTCGGTCCAACGAAGTACTGCGCGAACTACACAGGTTGTCTCGTCAAAGATTTGTAGCGCCTTTGTGCCAAGCATTGAGCCCGCGGCAGAGACGCCTTCGTAATCCAATGGCACATCGAGATGTTCAGCAGTGAAGAGTGGCGTTGATGAACCACCTGGTGTCCAGAATTTCAGGGTATGTCCTTCGCGAACACCGCCGGCAAGTTCAAGAAGTTCGCGAAGCGTTACTCCAAGAGGTGCCTCAATCTGTCCGGGATTCGTTACATGGCCAGAGAGTGAGTAGAGCGTGAAACCCTTGCTCTTCTCGGTTCCCATTGATTGGAACCATTCATTGCCACGATCAATAATCGCTGGAACGCTCGCGATAGATTCAACGTTATTGACCACAGTTGGGCGGGCATAGAGGCCGGCAATAGCTGGGAATGGTGGGCGCAAGCGAGGCTGGCCACGGAATCCTTCAAGAGAATCAAGAAGAGCGGTCTCTTCGCCACAGATATATGCACCGGCTCCGATGTGAAGAACGAGCTCGAGATCGTATCCCTTGCCACCAATATTCTTTCCAAGAAGTCCCGCTGCATATGCATCAGTGATCGCCTGTTGAACACGACGAGCAACATGCACGACTTCACCACGAAGATAGATAAAGGCATAGTTCGCGCGGATTGCATACGACGCGATGATCATTCCTTCAATAAGAACATGTGGGTTTGCCATCAAGAGCGGCATATCCTTACAAGTACCTGGTTCAGATTCATCGGCATTAACGACAAGGTAATGCTCTTTATTATCGCCTTGCGGAATAAAGCTCCACTTAGTTCCAGTTGGGAACCCAGCGCCACCACGACCACGAAGTCCGGAATCCTTTACAAGTGCAATGACATCATCTGGTGACATGGCGAGCGCCTTCATTGCGGCGTTATAACCACCATGACGCTTGTAACCATCGAGTGTAAATGAATCTGCCTCATCCCAGTGTGCGGAGAGAACTGGCGCTATCTTGCTCATTTGCCCTCTTTCGATAACTTCAAACCGAGTAGCGAAGAGTCGCCGGCCGATGGACCTTCGTTAGCAAGTCCATCAGAGAGTCCGGCAAGAACTGCGGAGTTCTCTTTCCAGGTGCGTAACGTTTTTGGGCCGCGAGTAGGAGCTGGTGGATTACCAGCACGTGCACCATCAACGAGATCTTTGACGCTCTGCACAGTCTGGTTGTCGTAGAACTCCCAGTTCACCATAACGACCGGTGCATAATCACAAGCGGCATTACATTCAATCCGCTCAAGTGAGACCTTGCCATCAGATGTTGTTTCATCATTAGAAATGCCTAAGTGATCTGTAACAGCGTCATAAATTGCATCGCCACCCATGACCGCACAGAGGGTGTTAGTACAGATACCAACGTGGTACTCGCCTACTGGCTCTGATTTGTACTGGGTATAGAAGGTAGAGACAGCGGTAACTTCAGCGGTGCTTAATTCGAGCTTTTCA
Source organism: Candidatus Nanopelagicaceae bacterium (assembly GCA_036749135.1). GTDB lineage: Bacteria > Actinomycetota > Actinomycetes > Nanopelagicales > Nanopelagicaceae > PALSA-747. Next base: position 1,497 of record DAINZB010000003.1, read on the forward strand.
GCAATGGTTTCAATGCCTTCTGGAGTGACGTAGCCAGAGATCGATTGAACAAAGTGGAGAAGTGGCATGATCGCTGAACGCTTGCGTGGATAGCGAGCAATGATGGAATCCATGATGGCGATCTGTTCTGATGAGTAAGCCATTAGCGATCAACTCCTCCCATAACAGGATCGATAGAAGCAATCGCACCGATCACATCGGCGATCATGCTGCCTTCACACATCGCAGATGTTGATTGCAGATTGTTGAAAGATGGTTCGCGGAAGTGAACGCGGTATGGACGAGTGCCGCCATCAGATACCAAGTGAACGCCAGTCTCACCACGCGGTGATTCCACTGCGACATAGACCTGGCCAGCTGGAACACGGAAACCTTCTGTAACCAACTTGAAGTGATGGATAAGTGATTCCATCGACTCCCCCATGATCTCGCGAATATGTTCGAGCGAGTTACCCATTCCATCGCCACCAACTGAGAGTTGTGATGGCCAGGCAATCTTCTTATCGGCAACCATTACTGGTTGACCTTCGAGCTTGTCGAGCTTGTCACACGCTTGTTCAACAATACGAAGAGATTGCTCGAGTTCTTTCATGCGAATTAAGAAGCGACCGTAGACATCTGCAGTATCAGTTGTGATGACATCAAAGTCATAGTTCTCGTAGCCGCAATAAGGCTGAGTCTTACGAAGATCCCACGGCAATCCAGTTGATCGAAGAACTGGACCAGTGATACCGAGGGTCGTGCAACCAGCGAGATCGAGATAACCGATGTTCTGGGTGCGCTTCATCCAGATTGTGTTACCAACGAGGAGCTTCTCATTATCTTTAAAGTTCTTGCGGAGTTGAGCAACAGTCTCGCGAATCTTGGCAACGCCGCCAGCAGGAATATCTTGAGCGACTCCACCTGGGCGGATATAGGCCATATTCATGCGTAAACCAGAGATCATCTCGAAGAGATCGAGAACAAGTTCACGCTCGCGGAAGGCGAAGATCATTGGTGAGAGAGCGCCAAGTTCAAGAGCGCCGGTACCGAGTGCAACCATGTGGGAAGAGATGCGGTTGAGCTCCATCATAAGAACGCGGATAACGCTGGCGCGCTCTGGAATATCGTCAGTAATGCCGAGAAGTTTCTCAACCGCAAGGCAGTAAGCGGTCTCATTAAAGATCGGTGCGAGGTAATCCATGCGAGTCACAAAGGTGACACCTTGGGTCCAAGAACGGTATTCCGTGTTCTTCTCAATACCTGTGTGGAGATAGCCAATTCCGCAACGAACTTCAGTAACGGTCTCGCCTTCGAGTTCAAGGATGATACGAAGTACACCGTGAGTTGATGGGTGCTGTGGACCCATATTGACGACAACGCGTTCTTCCTTAGTTGCGCCGATCTCAGTTGAGAGTGAATCCCAATCCTGTCCTGTTACAGAGTAGACGCGACCTTCGGTCGTTTCACGCGACTGTGCATATGGATCGGTGAAGGTGCTCATCGATATGACCGCCTCTCGCTAGGTGGCGGAGTTGTTGCGCCCTTATATTCGACTGGAATTCCACCGAGTGGATAATCCTTACGTTGCGGATGTCCCTGCCAATCATCTGGCATCAAGATACGAGTAAGCCCTGGGTGTCCATCGAAGATCAGACCAAACATGTCGAAGCTCTCGCGTTCATGCCAATTGATTCCACCCCAGACTTCAACAAGTGAAGGAAGATGTGGATCAGAATCAGGAACTGCAACTTCTAACCGAATACGACGGTTATGTGTCAATGAGAGAAGTGAGTAGACGGCATGAAGTTCGCGGCCACTCTCTTCTGGGTAGTGAACACCATCAACGCCCATGCACATTTCAAAGCGAAGGGTTTCGGTATTGCGAAGTGTGAGTGCAACATCAAAGAGATGGTCGCGCTTTACAAAGAGAGTGAGTTCGCCACGATCAACAACGATACGTTCGATCGCATCGTTAAATGCTGGGAATGCGCGCTCAAGATCATCTGCAAGATCATCAAAGTAGCTACCAAATGGCCGCTCTGATGAACCAGCAGAGAGCTTGGTGCGAACGAGGCCACCGTAACCAGAGGTATCTCCAGTTCCAGTTACCCCGAAAGAGCCGTGTGATTCACTCATGAAAGCAGGCCTGTGATCTGAAGAGTTGGCTTGGCAGCGAGCGCAGCGGCTTCAACCTCACGAACAATACGTTCGCGATTAGCACCGAGTTTTGCATTGCCGATATTTTCATGAAGTTTCAAGATTGCATCCATCAACATCTCAGGGCGTGGTGGGCATCCTGGAAGATAGATATCAACGGGAACGATGTGATCAACGCCTTGAACGATTGCGTAGTTATTAAACATGCCTCCTGATGATGCGCATGCACCCATCGCGATAACCCACTTTGGTGCAGCCATTTGATCGTAGATCTGACGTAGAACTGGCGCCATCTTGTTCGATACTCGACCAGCGACGATCATGAGATCTGCTTGGCGAGGGGATGCGCGGAATACTTCCATTCCAAAGCGGGCCAAGTCATAACGACCAGCACCTGCGGCCATCATCTCAATCGCGCAACAGGCAAGACCAAATGTTGCTGGCCACAATGAACTCTTACGCATATACCCGGCAAGTTTCTCAACAGAGGTGAGAACGATTCCGGTTGGAAGTTTTTCTTCTAAACCCATGATTAATCCCATTCCAATCCGCCGCGGCGCCATACATATGCATATGCAACAAAGACGGTAAGAATGAAGATAACCATCTCAACTAATCCGAAGAGTCCGAGCTTGTCGAAGGTGACAGCCCATGGATACAAGAAGACAATTTCAATATCGAAGACAATAAAGAGCATTGCAGTTAAGAAGTACTTCACTGGGAAGCGTCCGCCACCAGCTGCTTGTGGTGATGGTTCAATTCCGCATTCATAAGCCTCTGATTTAGCGCGGTTGTAACGCTTAGGGCCAGTGATTGCGGCGACGGCGACAGAGAAGGCGGCAAAGCCAAAGCCAACTGCGCCAATTACAAGAATCGGGATGTAGAGATTCATGATCTGGAAAGTCTAAGGCTTGCGCTCAATTTGTCATTGTGTTGTGAGACACATCCCTATTAAGAGGTAATGACAATTAGGTGAATTGCAAAAATAACAATTTGTTATAACTAGGTTGCGCTCCGACTTAACGCTGGCCGATATGTACCGCGACGATTCCGAAGGTGAGGTTCTGCCAAGCGATCCTGCTCCAGCCGGCACCCTCCATGATCGTGGCGAGGCGTTGCTGATTCGGCCAGGCCTGGATCGACTCGGCGAGATAGATGTAAGCCTCTGGATTTGATGCGACCTTCTTGGCTATCACCGGAAGGGCGCGCATCAGATAACGCATATAAATAACGCGGAAGATCGGATTCGTTGGATGGCTAAATTCGGCGATCACAATCTTGCCACCAGATTTTGTCACGCGATGAGCTTCCGCCAATGCCGCACCAGCATCGTGGGTATTTCGTAGACCGAAGGAGATCGTAGTGACATCAAACTCTTGATCTGGAAATGGAAGTTTGAGGGCATCGCCTTGAACAAAGGTGAGATCAGGATTGCGCTTGCGTCCTGACGCGAGCATTCCTTCAGAGAAGTCGAGACATATTACTTCTGCGCCCTTATCAGCGAGTGGTCGTGATGATGAACCAGTTCCAGCTGCGATGTCGAGGATCTTCATTCCAGGCTTTGGATCGATAATTGAGGTAACAACTTTGCGCCATGCCTTTGTACGTCCGAGGCTGAGGAGATCATTGAGGAAGTCATAGCGCTTTGCCACGCCATCGAACATCGATGCGACTTCTTCTGGATCCTTATTGAGATCGGCTGCGTTACTCACGCGTATATTCTCGTACTAGTAGGCTTTTCACACAACTTAAGGCACTTTGCGCCGATCGTGAAGAGAAAAGAGCTGATTATGTCGACCACAGCACCAGTAGCAACGCTTCGTCGTGCACTTATTAGTCGTGAGACTCTCACATCTCAGATTGCACTCGTCATCGGTGGCGTTCTCTTCTTGGGTGCGATGGCTCAGATCTCTCTTCCAATCCCGGGATCACCAGTTCCAGTGACAGGCCAGACCCTGGCCGTCTTGCTCCTGGGTAGTGCTTATGGTGCTTCATTAGGTTTCACCACCTTTGCTACATATCTTGCAATTGGTTCTGCTGGGCTTCCATTTTTCGCACATGGCGCACATGGCTTCCATGTTATTTCTGGTGCCACCGGTGGTTACCTCGTCGGCATGCTCCTCTCATCAGCAATCACAGGTGCGTTTGCTGGCCGCAAATGGGATCAGAAGATTGCAACAGTTATTCCAACGATGATCCTTGGAAATATCGCCACCTTCACGCTTGGATTAATCTGGCTCCACCATGTAACTGCTCAGAGCTGGTCATGGACCTTCTCTAAGGGTTTAACTCCATTCCTCTTCGGTGAAGTACTCAAGATTGCAATCGCCAGCACTGCGCTGCCAACACTTTGGCGTTTTGTCTCCAAGCCTGAATAGGACTTAACTGCTCCCTATGGGTACGCGGATAACAACTGAGATTTTGGGTGAAGTCCCCGCACTCTCTGCCATCGCAACCGATCTTCCAGTAACTACTTCTTGGATTCGTGGTGGCGACGGCTTGATCGGCTTTGGAATTTATTCCAAGAAGACTCTTAAAGGTTCTACTCGTTTTACTGATGCATCTGCTTGGTGGCGAGAAGAGCGATCAAAATTTACAATTGAGAATAATGTGCATGGTTCAGGCACTGGACCAATTCTCTTCTCATCTTTCGCCTTCGATGAGAATGAAGAGTCAGAACTTGTTATTCCCGAGATTATTGTCGGACGCAAAGGTGATAAAGCTTGGATCACATGGATCGGTGATACTCCCCAACCAAAGTTGAAGAAATATATATCAGAGCCATCACACCCAGCTCTCACGTATTCACAAGGTGGCCTCTCTGATGCAGAGTGGATGGAGCGAGTCGAGCAAGCCGTTACACGAATTAAATCTGGTGAGCTTGAGAAGTTGGTTTTGGCACGAGATAGCATGATTCATAGCGATAAAACGATGGATATCGCCCGCCTCATACAGTCTCTTGAATCGGAGTATCCATCTACATGGATCTTCCTTGTTCAGAACCTCATTGGTGCGACGCCAGAGTTATTGGTGCGATTGAGTAAGTCACTCGTCACCTCGCGCGTACTTGCCGGAACAATTCGAAAGACTGGAGATGAAGCTCGCGATCTCTCATTAGCAGGTTCGCTCGCAAAATCTTCAAAAGACCTTGAAGAACATGAATATGCGGTGCGCTCTGTGGCAGAGGCACTTTCGCCATATTGCTCATCGACAAATGTTCCTGACTCACCATTTGTACTCCACTTAGCAAATGTCATGCACTTGGCGACTGATGTGACAGGCGTCGTCAATGAGAGCGCAACTCCTACCGATATCTTCACACTTCTTTCTGCACTCCATCCATCTGCAGCAGTCTGTGGAACACCAACTGAAAAGGCGAAGCGAGCAATCTCAGAGCTTGAAGGTATGTCCCGTGGTCGTTACGCCGGTCCAGTTGGTTGGATCGATGCGCGCGGCGATGGTGAACTCGGAATCGCTCTTCGCACTGGATTGATAAATGAGCAAGGTGATGGCGCACGAATCTTTGCTGGCTGTGGAATTGTTGCCGGATCAAATTCAGCAGATGAGCTAGCCGAGAGTCAGGCTAAATTAATTCCGATGCGCACTGCCTTAGCGACGCTCTGATAGATCTCTTTTAGTGCTGCAGCGTTCTCATCGCGCGTAGGAACTTCAACAACGACAAATTGCAGCCCCTCTGCCCGCTGGGCAATCAGGCGAGTGAGATCTGACTCTGATTTAACGCGTTGAACCGGAATTCCAAAGCCGCCGATAATCTTTTCTAGATCAAGATTATGAGGCGTACCAAAAATTGTTTCAAAGCCAGCGACTCCAGCTTGAGGGAGCGTAGAGAAGATTCCACCGCCATTGTTGTCGATCACAAATACCGTGAGATTTTCACTTACCTGATTCGCTAGCGCGGAGATGTCATGCAGGAAAGTGAGATCGCCCAAAATCGCATAACTACGCTCAAAACGGCTCGCTATTCCAAAGGCGGTAGCAATATTGCCATCGATTCCGGCAAGTCCTCTATTGGCGAAGGTTGAGATCTCTTCACCATAAACGGCAAAGCCTTCAATATCTCGGATGGGCCGTGACGAGCCTATGAAGAGCGCACTCTCAGCCGGAAGATGTGACGTTATTGAAATGAGTGCGCGTTGCTCTGACCAACGATGATCCGATGCGATCACTGAATGAGCAGCTTGTGAGGCATCGATCCAGAGTTGATCCCACTCTTGTGGAGTTGCATGTTTGATGACATGCGGCAGAGATGTGAGCAGTTCATCAGCACTACGATCAGTATCGACATATTCAATTCGCGGATCAATCACAATCAGGCGATCTGCTTCAGAGATGAACGAGTTGATACTGCGCGAAAGAGTTGTGCGACCAATAACAATTACCTCTTTAGCAGCGAGAGCCTCCCGCACATGTGGGTCCGCTAAAAAGAGTGATGCATGGGGAAGAGCCGATGCAATCGCCAGTGGATCTTCTGCGACAACAGGCCAATCTAAAATATCAGCGAACTCATTGATCGCTTCGACGGAGAACCCACCGCGATCATGTCCAACAATTAATACTCCAGTAGATCCAACTTCAATGCTTACCTTCTCTGGAAGTTCATCTTCGATATCGGCGAGAGTGAATCCAGCGAGCCAATCACTTTGATCGTGCTCTAAGAGTGGTTCATCAAATTGGAGATTGATGTGAACTGGACCGCCGACCAGGATCTCGCTCAAGTTGAGTGGTGAAGCAGAATCGATTGTGAGAAGTGGCGCAAGGATTCCATCTTGGAGGGTCGTCTGGTTTGCACCAGTATTACGCAATCTCTCAGGGCGATCAGCCGTTAAGAAGAGGACGTTCACATCGGAGTGATAGGCCTCTAACGCAGCTGGGTGATAGTTAGCGACTGCAGTACCGCTAGTGCAGATAACAACTGAATATTGACCGGTAGCCTTTGCGACTCCGAGAGCGTAAAAACCAGCGCCCCGCTCATCGATTCGCACATGGAGATCAGCTAACCCACGCTCTGATGCTTCATAGATTGCAGTCGTAAGAGGTGCATTGCGAGAGCCCGGCGATATAACAAAGTCACAGACTCCAAGTTCAAGAAGTTCACGAATCGTGTGGCGGGCGAGTTTTGTAGCGCTCATTGTCATTGCCACTCACCCCCCTCTCGAAAATCTTTACTGTTCCAGATCGCACTAATGCGGTTATGCCACCACTCTACGCGCTCTGGTGCAGCTTGATACTTTGATAAGAGGGCTGGCACTGGTTCACCACGCCTAACCTCCATAAAACCATTCGCTACGGTGAAGGCTGGCTCACAGATATCTGATTCAAAGAGAGAGACGGTTCCTAGGCCACACGCATAATCTAATTGTGGGAACGATCCAGCGAGCGCCAGACTTTGGGATATCCCAACTCCAGTTTCCAAGGCACTTGAAATCACAACTGGAAGTCCGATGCGACTTGCGAGTTCATGTGCTGCATCAAAACCACCTACAGGTGCCCACTTCAAAATAGCTACATCGGCATATTGACTGAACTCTTCAAAATGAGCATCAAGATTTTTGCGAATGGATTCGTCGGCAGCAATCTTAAATGGCGTCTCTCGCTTCAGTCGTTTAAGGTCATCAAGATATTTGCATGGTTGTTCAATATATTCAAAGACATTTCCAAAACGTAAGTTGTAGTCATAGAGATTTAATAGTGCTTCTTCAAGAGTCCATCCCTCATTCACATCGAGCCGAATCTTGGCATCAGGAATCTCATCAAGCGTTACTTCAACAAGTTCAGCGCCGACGACAAAGTCATCGACCTTGATCTTCACCGTTGTGCAGCCGGGAAAGCGGCTAAGAATTTGTGGGACCTGATCTGGTTCCACCATTGGCAGTGTGGCATTAATGGGAATTTGATCGCGATACTGCTTGGGCCAAGCCTTATAAGCAGCCTCTAGCGCTGCCTTTAGCCAGGTACTTGCTTCAACCTCGCCATATTCAATAAACGGTGAGAACTCACTCCACCCTTGATCACCACGAAAGATTGCCACCTCACGAATATCAATTCCCCGGAAGCGATTCCGTAATGGAATTGAGAGAACGGTGAGATCTTGGAATATCTCGGTGGGGAGCGTCATATCGAAGAGTTAAGGGCGCTTAGGGAATTTACTGAAGTTTGGCTCGCGCTTCTCTTGGTAGGCATTTCTACCTTCCTGTCCTTCTTCTGACATATAGAAGAGAAGGGTTGCATCACCAGCAAGTTGTTGAACACCAGCAAGCCCATCATCGGCAGCATTTAAGCCAGCCTTGAGGAGACGGAGTGCCATTGGCGAGTGACGCAACATCTCGCGACACCATGAGACTGTCTCAGCCTCAAGTTCGGCAACTGGGACGACGGTATTCACCAATCCCATATCGAGCGCTTCTGCTGCATCGTATTGGCGACATAAGAACCAAATCTCACGAGCCTTCTTCTGTCCAACATGAGCTGCGAGTAAGCCAGCACCATATCCACCATCGAAAGATCCAACCATTGGTCCAGTCTGACCAAACTTTGCATTATCAGCGGCGATAGTTAGATCGCAGACAACATGAAGCACGTGGCCGCCACCAATCGCCCAACCGGCAACCATTGCAACGACTGGCTTTGGTAAACGACGAATCTGAATTTGAAGATCTAAGACATTGAGACGGCCAATGCCCTTCTTCGCTAATGGATCATTTCCGAGATATCCATCATCACCGCGCACATTGATATCTCCGCCAGAGCAGAATGCTTCGCTACCGGCACCGGTAAAGATGATGACGCCAACGCTGTCATTGTCGCGAGCGAGAGCAAATGCGCGCTCTAATTCGAAGAGGGTCTGTGGTCTAAATGCATTGCGGACCTCAGGACGATTGATCGTAATCTTCGCCATGCCTTCAGCAACGTGATAGGTGATATCGGTAAAACCTTCGCCGCCTTCACCGATCGCCCATGCGGGGATAGTCCGTGACCCAGGTTCGCGCTTGATTGGCTTGCTCATGCCGATAGCCTACGGTCATCATGGATAAATCGTCACGGCGGGAGCTGCTCCACGTAGGTGAGCAGTGGTCCATCCCACAGAAGATTGAGGCGCTCTACGCCGCTCTTCGCAATGATGGCCCAGCCCTTGCTTTTGGTGAGAGCCCGTTCAGTGATGTGCCGGCAACATGTGCTGTTGTTATTCCAACGAGCGGTTCAACTGGAAGCCCGAAATCTGTTGCTCTCTCGGCATCTGCATTACTCGCATCTGCTCGAGCATCGCACGCATACCTAGGCGCACAACTCGGAGATCGATGGTCGCTCCTACTGCCGACAACACATATTGCTGGTGTCAATGTTCTTGTTCGATCTATTGAGCTGGGAACGAAGATCGTCGACGTAGATTCGAGCGCAGATTTCACCGCGATAGTTCCTACTCAATTACACCGAGCACTTCATGGCGACGAGAAATTGTTAAAGCACCTGGTCGATGCCAAAGCGGTACTTGTTGGTGGCTCTTCGACCTCTCCTGAACTTTTGCAGTCCGCTGCCATGGCGGGAATCAATGTTGTTACAACCTATGGCATGTCAGAGATGTCCGGTGGTTGCATCTATAACGGAAGAGCGCTCGACGGTGTTGAAGTCAGAGTTATTGATGGCGTTATCGAGCTCAATGGACCGATGAAGGCGATTGGCTATCTTGGTGAGGATCCCTTTGCTGGATTCTTCAGAACAAGTGATCTCGGTGAACTCCACGATGGCTCACTTCATGTCATTGGTCGTGCAGATGATCAAATTATTAGCGGTGGCGAGAAGATCTCGCTCGGCACAATCACAGATTTTCTCAACGCTGGGAGCTCACAAGAGTTTGTTGCAGTCGGTGTTCCCGATATCGAGTGGGGCCAGGCACTTGCGATCGCAAGTAATGGTGCAATTGATGAGGCGCAGATCCGGGAAAAATTGCGCTCAGCATTTGGTCTTCATGTCACACCTAAGCGCTACCTCAGCAATATCGAGTTGCCCGTCACATCAATCGGTAAACCTGATCGCATGAAGTTAATGGAAATATTTGGCAGAATCTCCTAATGCCTACGAATAAGTGGATCGCTGGAGCAAGACCTCGTACCTTGCCGGCGGCGGTAGCCCCAGTCTTCGTAGGAACTGCGCTTCGTCATACTGATCACGCGCATGTTGATCTGATAAATGCCCTCCTTGCACTACTCGTATCGCTCGCTCTTCAAGTTGGCGTCAATTACGCAAATGATTATTCAGATGGCATCCGTGGAACTGATGCAGTTCGTGTTGGACCGATTCGGTTGGTTGGTAGTGGACTCGCAACAGCCACTGCAGTAAGAAACGCCGCATTCCTCACCTTCGCCTTCGCAGGAATTATCGGACTCATATTGAGTTCACGTTCGTCATGGTGGCTCGTGCTCGTTGGTGCGATCTCCATGATCGCTGCTTGGTTTTATACCGGCGGTAAAAATCCTTATGGCTATAAGGGGCTCGGTGAGATCTCGGTCTTCATCTTCTTTGGTGTTGTCGCAACGGTAGGAAGTTATGTCGTTCAATCAAACCGTGTGACTTGGCAATCGCTGCTCGTTTCAATTCCCGTCGGCGCTCTTGCCTGCGCACTCCTAGCGGTCAATAACATTCGCGATCTTCCAAAAGATGCCCTCGTTGGCAAGAAGACACTCGCTGTGCGCCTTGAAGATCGTGGCGCTCGCATCGCATTTATCTCACTCTTAGCTGCCGCTCATATCGCATCTCTTGCTGCGATCACCATCTCACCGTGGAGCGCTGCCACTCTCTTGCTCCTGCCGATCTCTATCCGCATCTCTCGCGGAATCTGGGCTGGCGCTAAAGGTGCAGAACTCATTCCATTCTTAGGCGAGATCGGCAAGCTTCACCTGTTGGTATCAACCACACTTGCTATGGCGCTGCTCGCAAAGCGATAAACTCTCACCATGATCAAAATTGATGCGCTGCTCGT
>DAINZB010000003.1:12730-23904 GCA_036749135.1 Candidatus Nanopelagicaceae bacterium
TTTGGATCCCAACCCCAGTAACGACCCCAGGCAGATTCTGCCCAGATCGCTCCTGCAATAACGGCAAAGGTCCAGAGTGGGAAGACAAATGCAACCAGTCGGTACGAGAGTTGATCGAGTGTTTCAAGTGATGGCAACTTTTTCGCCCACTCATTGCGACCGCCGCGCTCTTCCATGCGATCTAAAATCAAATATGTAGCCGCGATGGTATTCGCTAATAAGAAGACGCCGCCAGAAATAATTGCCGCAGAGACGTGAATCGCAAGCCACGTTGATTTAAGGGCAGGTACAAGTGGTGCACTTGGGCGATAGAGAACTGTGATCGCGGTACCCAGAGTTAAGAGAACGGCGATCGAAACAGGCAGACCCAGCCAGCGAAGCTTGTACTTAACGAGTGCAAAGAGATAAGCACCGCTGAATGCTAAGGCGCCAGTAATGGAGAACTCATACATGTTGCCCCATGGCACACGATGTGCAGATGCGCCACGAAGAATGACTCCGGCAAATAAGAAGATGAAGCCAAGAATCATCATGGCAGTACCGATACGGCCAGATCGTTCGGTACGTGTGAAATCAAAGCTGGTTTTGTTACTGGATTCAGAATCTTTCACAGAGAATGAGACTTCAATAGCATGCGCAAAGAAAGCAATTGTGTAAAGAACCATGGCGGAATAGATTGAATAGTTAGAGAGATAAGCCAGATTGCGTGATGTCATTCTCTTACTCCTCCAAGGCCTTCTTCAGCGATGAGAGCTCCTCATCCAATCCTGGTACGCCATTCTTTGCCAGCCCTGCTATTTGAACACGACCTTCGACCTTGATCCAAATTCTGCGCTGGCGTGTGAAAAGTGATGTCAGTAACCCGAGGATCGCCAAGATCGCTCCCGCCAATGCGTACATCTTGCCTGGATCATCAACAATCTGCAGGTTGACCCAGGATTTGTAACCCTCAAAGGCGAGAGTTCCCTCACCAAAGTCATAGATCTGACCCAAGCTCAGCGCCTTCAGACCGATACGTTGCATCTTGCTTGTATCAACACGATAGACCGACTGAGGTGTGCCGTTATCGAGTCCGAGATTTCCCATCCAGACAGAGACGAGAAGGCGTGGATCGAGAACTTCTGGGAATGATGAGAATGCACCACGTTTTGGTGAACGATCAGCCGTAGGTAGGAACGAAGCAACCATTCCAATTTGTGGTGACATATCAGGCAACTTAATTGCGCCGATCGATGTCAGATTTCCATCTTGTGGCAAGAAGGTGACGGGTCCTTCGAAGATTAATTTTCCGGTCTTGTCACGCACTGCAACAACCGGTGAGTAGCCATTAGCTTGGAGATAGATCTTGGTACTTCCGTATGTCAGCGGGCTATTCACTTTAATTGTCTTCAAAATTTCTTTGCTACCGATTGGGTTCGACGCTGCAACCTTCAAGGTGTAATCCGTTGGCGCATTTGTGTTGATGTCATAACTTGCTTTGAAGTCCAGAATACGGAGCGAGAACGGCACCATATCGCCCTCTTTTTGGAACTTTGCAAAGGTGAGGTTGTCGTAAGAAGTTGGAGTATTGATAAAGCGATCTCCTACATTGAGGATCGCTTCGCCCTTACTTCCAAATAATCCGCCAGCTGCAACTGCAAAGAGGATCATGATGAGTGAGAGATGGAAGAGCAGATTTCCAGTTTCGCGCGAGTAACCCTTTTCAGCAGAGATCGAGAGCTCTTCGCGGCGCACTCTAAAACGGTTCTTCTTCAACCACTTTTCAGCGGTATCCAACGCGCCCTCAGTGCCTCGCTCTAGCTCAACAAAACCCTCCATGCGATCGAGGTATTTGGGAGTAAGTGGCGGCTTCTTGCCGATCGCCTTCAGATGCTCAAACGAGCGCGGAAGTACGCAACCAATTAAGGAGATGAAGAGGAGGATGTAAATCGCGCTGAACCAGGCAGATGAGTAGACATCGAAGATGCCGACCTTATCGAGCCAGTGGGCCAGGGTTGGATTTGCCGCTGCAAAGTCCCGGACCTTCATTGGGTTTTGATTGCGCTGTGGGAAGAGCGAACCAGGAATTGATGCAAGACCAAGCATCATCAAGAGAATGAGCGCGGTGCGCATACTGGTGAGCTGACGCCAGATCCATTGGAAGATATTCATTTAGACCACCGGTAAGAATCCCGAGATTAAACCTCGTAGTGAGTTCATCAGATGTAGCCACAGACCTGTTACTTGAAGCAGGCCAATGAGAATCAGGAACCCGCCGCCAACCTTTGTCATGAGGTCGCCATGGCGAGAGATGGATCGACGTAACTTTGCAGATTGATCAAAGAAGAGTCCAACCAAGACAAGAGGTAGACCAAGACCAAAACAGTATGCAACACTCAAGATTGCCCCACGAGTTGCACTCGATGATTGGAATGAGAGCGCTTGAACTGCGCCGAGCGTTGGTCCAATACATGGTGTCCATCCCAGGCCAAAGAGAAATCCAAGCAATGGTGCACCAACAAGTCCGGCACTTGATTTCCACTGTGGCTTAAATGAACGGTAAAACTTCTGATTGAAGAGGAAGATGATTCCCATTCCAATAGTTAAAAGTCCAAGAAGGATTGTTAACCAATGTGAGTTATTGCTGATCTTTGAGCCAAGTGATCCAAAGAGTGCACCGTACGAGATAAAGAGCGCCGAGAAACCAGCAACAAAGAGAATCGAACCGAGTGCTACGCGACCCTTGCTCTTCACATCGGTCATACCAGCTGCATACGAGAGGTATCCCGGCACAAGTGGGAGTACACATGGCGAGAAGAACGAGATCAAACCAGCAATGAGCGCAACAACGAGAGCCAAGATGAGATTGCCACTGAGGACTTGGTTGGTAAAGAAATTATGCATGTGATGGCTCAGCAATCACGCGCTTGATCATGGAATCTAGGAGCGCAAAGGTAACTTCACCGCTAATTCGCACGGCAACTCGATTATTTGCATCAATAATGAGCGTAGTTGGGATGGCATTCGGCAGAAGCGATCCTCTGAAGTTAGCGAGTAATGAGTCATCTATGAAATTTGGATATGGAATCTTGAAGCGATTTACAAAGGCTGCGGCAGATGAGAGATTGTCGCGAGTAACAATTCCTACAAATTGAACCTTGCCCGCAAGACGCGTTGCAAAGTCTGCAAGGAGCGGAGCTTCAGCGCGACATGGTGAACACCATGAGGCCCAGACATTCACAACCACAACTTGGTTCTTTGCGATTTTAAGAGCAGTGCCTGAGAGCGTTGGCCCCATCAAATCTGGTGCAGGCTTTCGATCGGCAGCTTTCAGGTAAACGGCAACTCCGCTACCCGATACAAAGGCATTCTCGTTTGCTTTAGAGATGCCGCCGCTTGAACAACTTGTAAGCACTCCTATTGATAAGAGTGCGAGCGCAACTGCAATAACTCTCTTCATTTAATAGGAAGGAGATGCTTTGCGGGTTCAGCGTAAGAAGTTCCTTCAATCATTCCTTCGGAGTCAAGATGGAAACTTGTTACAGAAGCGAGAGTGCACTCACGCTTACGGGGATCATGCATCATGCGACGGCCTTCCACGGCAGAGCGGAGAATCCAGATTGGAAGTTGGTGCGATACACAGAAGGCATCTTTTCCGTTTGCAGCATCACGAGCGGCGAAGAGCGCACCCAGCATGCGTGCAACTTGCTCTTCATAAGGCTCTCCCCATGATGGAACCCACGGCTTGGTGAGATGACGCCAAGACTTTGGGTGCTTGAGAACTCCGCTACCCATCTCAAACTTCTCGCCTTCAAATACATTTGCAGCTTCAATGAGTCGCTCATCAGTAATGATTGAAAGGCCATGCGCTTTTGCTACCGGAGCAGCTGTCTCTTGTGCACGCTGCAATGGTGAAACCAGAATGGCACCGAGATCTAAATCCTTCGACCATTCGGCAACAGTGTGCGCCATCTCTTGGCCGCGATCAGAGAGGTACCAACCAGGTTGGCGACCATAAAGAATCTTCTCGGGGTTATAGACCTCGCCGTGGCGAAGAAAGTGAACGGTGATCCCCATAGGTCAATCATAAAGGAGTCAGAGCAGACACTCAGGACGAGCTTCGCTAGGGTAGTGACATGGCACTCACCGAGAAGCGAGTCGCCTTCTTTGATGTCGATAACACGCTGATGCAGGGCTCATCGCTCTTCTTTCTCAGCCGTGGGATGTATCAAAGGGGCTTCTTTAACCGACGAGATATCGTCGCCTTTCTCTTTGCCAACCTGCGATATCAGCTCACCGGAAAAGAGAATAAAGAGGAAGTTCTCAGAGTTCAGAACGCCGCCTGTGACTTCATCAAAGGCCACAGAGTCACAGAGTTTGAGACGCTCGCAGCAGATGTCTACGATCGATATGTCTCACCCGCTTTGTGGCAAGGAACTATCGAGATTGCCCATGATCATCTCAATGCGGGCGAAGAAGTCTGGTTGATTACCGCATCTCCACGGGAGATGGCAGATCTCATCGCAAAGCGCCTTGGATTTACTGGTGCACTTGGAACTGTCGCTGAAGTTCGCGATGGCATGTACACCGGAAACTTAGATGGCAACCTCTTGCATGGCCAAGAGAAGGCGATCGCAGTTTATAAATTGGCGAAACTCGAAAATATTGATCTGAAAAATTCCTATGCTTATTCCGATAGCCATCATGACATCCCGCTCCTTGAGGCGGTTGGTAAGCCTCGAGTGATCAATCCAGATACGCCGCTCCAAGTTCGAGCACTTCGCGATCACTGGCCGATCCACGACTTCCGCAAGGCTCGATTGCTCAAGAAGATCATCACCCCGATTATTTCTAGGTTGGCGACCCTCACTACTGCGCTCAATCCAAGAATCCGGAGTCGCAGGCCATAGCAATTCCTCGGTAATGTAGGCCAGTTATGTCTAGCTCATTTGCCGATTCCCTCCGCTCTCGTAGCGATGAGGAGATGGCACGCCTCTTTGCAGCCAGACCAGATCTTCTCTCGCCGGTCCCCGGCGATATCTCCGCGCTAGCAGCACGTGCATCTTCTATGCCGAGCATTATGCGGGCGCGAGATTCACTCAATAAATTCCAATTCGATATTTTGACTGCAGCATGTGCACTCCAAGATCCATTTACACCTCTTGAGTTAATGAGAATTACCGATAAGAGTGCGAAGTCAGTTATTTCCACTTTGGAAGAGCGTGGTCTTATCTACGCCGATGGTGAGAAGTTCCGAATTCCTACAAATGTCCGCACGTTGATTGGCGAACATCCAGCGGGCCTTGGTCCGCACTCACTTAAAAAATTAAATTTCGATCTCTTGGAAGATGCGCCAAAGGGTGCAGTGGAACTACTCAACAAGATGGTCTGGGGTCCGCCACGTGGCCAGGTTGCAGATGTTAAGAAGGCGAATCCAACAATCAAATGGCTCCTTGAACATGGATTCCTCGTCGCCTTTGATTCGCAGACGCTGCTGCTCCCCCGTGAAGTTGGATTACATCTTCGTGGCGATAAAGTCCTTAAAGAACTCGTTACCGAAGCACCAGCGATTACAGGTTCCGCCAGGAAGCAAAAGGCAGTTGATCTCGCTGCTATCGCAAATATCTCAACCTTTATCCGCTGGTCTGAAGAACTCGCTCACAACTGGTCAGACGAACCACCATCAGCGCTTCGTTCTGGTGGACTCGGTGTGCGCGATCTCAAGCGGACAGCCGAACACTTAGGCGTCGATGAGACATGCGCTGCCTTTGTTGCGGAGGTTCTCTTCCTTGGTGGCCTCATTGTTATTGATACTGATGACAGCATCCTTCCAACAAATGCCTTTGATCTCTGGCTCACCAAGAGCGCCGAAGATCGTTGGCACTCACTCGTAACTCTCTGGCTTGAGACATCACGAGTTGCCGGGTTGGTCGGTAAAGGTGAATCAAAGAGCGTTGCTGCACTCGGCCCAGAACTTGATCGTGCCGGTATCGCTGGATTGAAGAAGTTGATCTTTACTCACCTATCGAACAACTCTGAACTCGATCCAGATATTGCATCCCTTGAAGCTCGGTTGAAATTTGATATGCCAACACGAGCAAATACTGAATACATTGCCTGGATTCTCCGCGAGGCAGAGTGGTTGGGAATCACTGGCCAAGGTGCGATTTCAAGCTTTGGTCGCGCACTTATTGCTAGTGAAGAGCTTGGCGTTGAGAAGGCGCTACCAACTCCTGTCGATCACATCTTGATCCAGGCTGATAACAGTGCGATTGCTCCGGGTCCACTCACCATCGAGATATCGAATGAGATGGGCACAGTTGCTGATATTGAGAGCAGGGGCGGTGCAACTGTCTACCGCTTCACCGAAGGATCAATCCGTCGTGCACTTGATCATGGCAAGACTGGTGATTCAATTAAAGAGTTCTTGAAGAAGACATCTAAAACTCCGATGCCCCAACCGCTGGAATATCTCATCAATGATGTTGCTAAGCGCCACGGTCGTTTACGGGTTGGCCACGCAAGTTCATATGTCCGCTGCGAAGATGAAGGTCTTATCCAGCAGATCACTCACGATAAGAAGTTAGAAGATCTACGGCTGCGCAAACTTGCACCACAAGTTCTGATCGCCGAAGTTGAGATCAACGAACTCGTTATTGCACTCCGCGAGGCCGGTTACCTGCCTGCCGTTGAAAATGGAACAGGAATCCTGATCTCTGCTCCGACCGTACGTCGTGCGAAGAGTCGACCACGTCCCCCACGTGTTATCTCTGAGACCAATACTCCTTCTGAAACCATCATCGCCTCTGCAGTCCGCGCGCTACGTGCTGGTGAAAAAGCAACATCGCATAAACCTCGAGAAGTCCCACGCACTACTGCAAATGAGACCTTGGATTTGCTCCATCAATATATTGAAGAACAGGCAAGCCTGACGATCGGTTACGCCGATTCAAATGGTGGAGTCTCCAATCGCCTGATCGATCCCGTTTCCATCTCGCTCGGCACTCTCCTCGCCCGAGATCATGCAACCGGTGAGATGACCCAGTTCCGAATTCCGCGCATAACAGGCGTAGCGCTAGCCGAACCTGCGCAGTAACCGACGATTAAGGCAGAATAGGCAGATGAGCATCCTCCACGACTTACAGCGCCTGGTTGAGTGCCAATCCCCAAGCGAAGATCTCGAGGCCTGTCGTAAGGTCATAGCACTCGCTAATGAGATCGCTACAGAGCGTCTGGGAACGCCAGCAAAGGTCTTTGATGAGAATGGCCGTCCGGTTTTTTGGTGGGGAGCCGAGAAGCCAGCAATCGTCATTCTTACTCATCTCGATACAGTGTGGCCGATCGATTCATATCTTCCGCTGTGGAAGGTTGAAGGTGAGAAGATCTCTGGCCCCGGAATTTTTGATATGAAGGCCGGATTCTTACAAGCACTTTATGCAATTGCTGAGATTCCTGATGCATCAACAAAGGTTGCGCTGATTGCAACGACTGATGAAGAGTTAGGCAGCCAAACATCGCGCGATCTCATTAAACGAGTAAGTGCGACGGCAGATGCAGTTCTCGTTACTGAAGCATCGCTTAACGGCAAGGTAAAAGTTGGCCGTAAGGGAACATCGATGTACTCCATCACTGTAACTGGTCGCGCCGCTCACGCTGGGCTTGAACCTGAAAAGGGAATTAACGCGTCCACTGAGATCGCTCATATTGTTACTGCACTTCATGCGCTAGAGAACCGTGAGCATGGCACGACCGTAGTTCCCACAACGATGCACTCTGGAACTACGACTAATACCGTTCCCGCTGTTGCAGCGCTCGATATCGATAGTCGTTCATTCACCATGGCTGAGATGGAGCGAGTTGAGAGAGCACTTCGGGCAATTACGCCTCTCCACCCAGAAGCTCGGATCGAAGTAGTTGGTGGAATAAATCGCCCACCGTTGGAGTTAACTGCTACAGCAGAGCTCTATCAAACCCTTGAGTCGGTTGCGAAGCGGCTTGGCCTTCCAGAAGTCGGAAGTGCCAGCGTTGGTGGCGCAAGTGATGGCAACTTCGCTGCCGCAGCAGGTGCCAAGGTCCTTGATGGACTTGGTGCAGTTGGCGACGGTGCGCATGCCCCACACGAGCACATCCTCAGCAGCTCTATCCCCGGTCGAATCGCACTTCTAGCAGCGTTTATTAAGGAATTAATGTGACCGATGGTCCACTGATCGTTCAATCCGATAAGACAATCCTTCTCGATGTCGATCACATCTTGGCTGATGAATGTCGCCGATTAATCGCTGCCTTTGCAGAGTTAGAGAAGTCACCGGAGCATATTCATACCTATCGCCTCACTCCGCTCGGGCTCTGGAATGCTCGCGCTGCCGGTCACGATGCAGAGCATGTCATTGATATCTTGTTGAAGTACTCTCGCTTTGCGGTACCGCATTCCTTACTCGTTGATATTGCCGAGACGATGTCACGCTATGGCCGGCTTCGTCTAGAGGCTCATCCAGTTCACGGACTCACCTTGGTATCGAACGATCCAGCGGTCTTGAAAGAAGTCACTCGTGGCAAGAAGATCGCTCCGATGCTTGGCCTACAGATTGATGACGAAACAATCATCGTTCACCCAGGTCAACGCGGATTCTTAAAGCAAGCGCTCCTCAAACTTGGCTGGCCGGCTGAAGATTTCGCTGGTTATGTCGATGGTGAAGCACATGCGATCTCGCTTAACCAAGATGGCTGGAAGATTCGTAAGTACCAAGAGTTGGCTGCTGAAGGATTCTGGCATGGTGGCTCAGGAGTTGTTGTACTTCCCTGCGGAGCTGGCAAGACGATTGTTGGCGCCGCCGCCATGGCACATGCTCAGGCAACAACCCTCATTCTCGTTACTAACACCGTGGCAGCGCGACAGTGGCGTGATGAGTTACTCAAGCGCACATCGCTCCATGAAGATGAGATCGGTGAGTACTCGGGCGCAAAGAAGGAAATTCGCCCAGTCACAATTGCTACCTATCAAGTTCTCACAACTCGCAAAAAGGGCGTTTATGCGCACCTTGACCTCTTCGATGCGATCGACTGGGGTCTGATTATCTACGACGAAGTACACCTATTACCAGCGCCAGTCTTTCGTTTTACAGCTGATATTCAATCGCGCCGTCGCCTCGGACTTACTGCGACTTTAGTTCGCGAAGATGGCATGGAAGGTGAGGTCTTCTCACTCATCGGGCCAAAGCGTTACGACGTTCCTTGGAAAGAGATTGAGCAACAGGGTTATATCGCTCCTGCAGATTGCGTCGAAGTCCGAATTACCCTGACTGATGCAGAACGTATGCACTATGCAACGGCTGAACAAGAAGATCGATATCGCTTCTGCTCAACTACTGAAACCAAGCGCAAGGTCGCTATAGAGCTCGCGAATAAGCACAAGGACGAGCAAGTACTCATTATTGGTCAGTACATCGATCAACTTGATGCCCTTGGCGCTGAACTTGGCGTTCCTGTTATTAAAGGTGAGACACCTATTAAAGAGCGTGAAGAGCTCTTCAATCTTTATCGTGCTGGTGAGATTAAATGTCTCGTTGTCTCAAAGGTTGCCAACTTCTCGATCGACTTACCTGATGCAACTATTGCGATTCAAGTTTCTGGAACATTTGGCTCGCGCCAAGAAGAAGCGCAGCGACTTGGTCGAGTTCTTCGCCCAAAGGCTGATGGTCGTGGTGCACGTTTCTACTCACTCGTCGCTCGTGACACTGTCGATCAAGATTTTGCACAGAATCGCCAACGCTTCTTAGCTGAGCAGGGTTACGCATATCGCATCATCGATGCCGATGATGTTCTTACCTCTGATTAATCGCGGCTAAAAATCGCTCCGGGTCCACTCGGAAGTAATCATGGGGCTTGCCATCGATATGGATGACCGGAACTTGTTCGCCATACTTTTCAATGAGCTCTACATTCCCATCGATAAGAACCTGGGTGATGGAGAAATCTGCTTGGCTCTGCAAACCTTCAAGAGTCTGGTGGGCGACCTCGCAGAGATGGCAGCCTGACCTCGAGTAGATGGTCACTTCACGCATGGCCCGGCCCCTTTCTCGCTCATTACTCACCTATCCTCTCAGATCGGTAGGCTCTGCGATTATGAGTCGCACGCGTGGACGCCTCGCCTTTCTCATCGCCGCTATGGCAGGCGGATTGCTCTCGCCTATCTCTAGCGCACACGCACTCACAGTTGAATGGGCACCAGCAGGCTGGACGAACTATTACGCAGGTTCTACCTCTGCAAAATCTGTAACAACAAAAGCTGCGCCATATGTCTCACATCCAAAGAGCGCGATGGCCCAGAGCACCTTCATTATTAATTACACAAATATTCCTGAAATCGAGAAGCCTGCGATTCAAGCCGCGGTCGATAGTTGGTCTGCTAACTGGAAGTCGGTAGTACCGATCACGATTAATGCCGCGTATGCACGACAGGCATCGACATCAGTTCTTGCATCTGCAACACCAGTGAAGTTCTTCCACGCCTTCAAAGGCGCGCCTGACTCTGAGCTTTGGTATCCATCAGCGATGGCGAACACCCTTGCTGGAAAAGATTTAGACCCAGCAAATCCTGAGATTGAAATTCACATCAACTCAACGATGGCGCGAGCTCTCTATCTTGGTACTGATGGCAACTGTCCACCAAACCAATATGACCTTGAATCGATCATCCTCCATGAACTTGGCCATGGCTTGGGATTCTTATCTAATGACTCGTACGACAGTTTCTTTGGGCTTGGGTCTATTGATCAACCAACTCCATATGATGCCTATGCTCAAACATCAGATGGATCGCGCCTGGCAGATTTAGCATCACCATCTGCTGAATTAGGCAAAGCGCTCACCACGAGATTGGTCTGGTCTGGTGCAAATGGAATTGCCGCTAATGCGGGTGTGAAGCCTCTGCTGTACACACCTTCGCTTTATCAACCGGGCTCATCAGTAAGCCATCTCGATCAAGATACCTTTGGCAATAGCGGTACAAATGCCGTGATGTGCCCAAGCTTGAATGCCGCTGAGATCTTCCATGATCCAGGCCCACTACTACTGGCCATGATGGCCGATATGTTGCAGAAACCACCTGCTGGCGTTGCGGTTAGCGCCCCTACTGCTCCCCGCAATGTAAAGGCGCTAGTAGCTGATAAATCAGCGATTATTACCTTCGATCCACC
>DAINZB010000003.1:24004-27138 GCA_036749135.1 Candidatus Nanopelagicaceae bacterium
TCGATGGCAACTCTACAGTTGGAGGTAAGACCACAGATGATGTCAGCGGTGCGCTCTCACTCTGCAGCTCTAAAGTTGGCAAATCTGAAACACTTAATGTTTTCTACTCTGATCTCAAAGAGAAGGATCTGCGACACGCAACATACGATGGCAAGAAGTGGATCTTTGAAGTTGTCGATGGCAACGGCAGTGCAATCAATGACTATAAGGATCCGGTCCGAGTTCGGACATCAAGTGATGTGTCGGTATCAAATGCCTGCGTAGCCACGACCGCCGGACTTCAAGTCTTCTATCGCGATGAATCACAAGGAATCCTCCTTGGCGCAACCAAAGTTGCAGGCAAGTGGAACTATGAACTCGTTGATGGCGATCGAGACACTAATGGCCGCACAACCGGCGATGTTGGTTTTCATCTGAAGGCGCTCAACGTCGGAAACACCGTCTATGTTCTCTACGACTCCACCCTTCAGGTCAATCAAGATAAAGTCCCTACGCGCGGTGAAATTCGGTTAGCGACTCGAGCAACGATCTATCCAGAAGATTGGGTCTACTCAACCCCGGATCCAGCAGGAAATGGCACAACCATTGCCGGCTTTGACGTTGCCATCTCAGTAAATAAAGGGGTTTTGAGCGCTAGCTGGCTCGCCTCATCGGGTATCGCTCTTCCTAGCGCCGATCAGATTCGTTGGGCAACGCTGACACCAAGTCCTGTTATTGGAAATACTCCTTCAGATTTCTTCGGTACCCCAGGACCTGCGATCGCTACTGATGGCACACGTATTCTCTTTACCTGCCAAACTCGACTCTGTGCCGCAAATTCCCAGACAAAGGGGATCTCGCTGGTATCAACTCTCGATTTCAGTAATTCTGATGGATATTCGTGGATCACACTTGCTGGTCAGCAATATGCACTCGCTGGAGTAAATGGCGCGCTGCGCTTATTTAAGCAGTGAGATTGTGTAACCGTTCGCACTTTCAGTTGTAACAACCAGACCTACTCCGGCAAGAAAATCAATCTTTAATATCGGATTCAAGACTTTATAAGCAAGGTAGATATGTCCAGTGCGGGCTCCCACTTTAAGAATAACTGGAGATGGGACCTTCGGCTTCCAACCCGTTACACCAGGTATGGCACTCTTCGAGAGATAACTCTTCCAGATATAGAGACCATCTTTAAAACTCTTTGTTGTCGAAACCTTTGGTTGAACATAACTTGCCTTGATAAATTTCGTGAACTTTCCGGCGATTGTTGAACTCACTTGAAAATCTTTACCACCGATAGTGAGCGAACCTTTTACATATAAAAGTGAGAGTGGTTCAAAAACTGCACCAGCATCATAGGTAAAGGTATTCATGAGCGATCCGGTGGAACTAACTTCCCACAAGGTGATCTGCGTAAGCCCTGCGCGTGTTGGTGGGATGGGATCAATTTTGATGCCACTTGGATTGAGTGCATTCGTAGGTGCAGGTGTTGGGGTCGGAGTTGCAACCACAGGAGCAGTACTTCCTGCTATCCAGATATTTCCAAGGGAATCGACAATGGCAGCTGTAGCAATCGCGTCAGTAACGGTTGGAATAGGCAGGTCCCACTGTTGTGAGCCAGTAGCTGGATCTAGCGCTATTACTTCACCTTGGGTCGGTCCGTTAGCGGGCTCTGAAGTGCCTACTAAATAGATCGAATGCGGTGCGATCAAGGTGCTGAACCATTGCCCCCCACTGCCCTGGAAGAAGGTGTTCTCAGCCAGTGTTGGCAGTGCGAC
Source organism: Candidatus Nanopelagicaceae bacterium (assembly GCA_036749135.1). Lineage (GTDB taxonomy): Bacteria > Actinomycetota > Actinomycetes > Nanopelagicales > Nanopelagicaceae > PALSA-747. The sequence continues at coordinate 25,765 of DAINZB010000003.1, forward strand.
CATCTTTACAACTTTAGGTTTAACTACTGCTTGAACAGGATTCACAACAACGAGTGAGAGTGCGATCGCACTAACAATGACCTTAAACTTCATTAGGCAAGTTCAGCAGAGCGTTTTGCGGCTGCCGCCATCGCATTGGCAACGATTGAACTCAGATCGCTTCCTTCAAATGACATCAGAGCTGCATATGTCGTTCCATTAGGGCTGGTGACGTTCTCGCGGAGCGTCTTGGCATCTTTGCCGCTCTCAGCCAACATCCCCGCAGCACCGATCAGAGTTTGAACAGTGAGCTCAGTTGCGATCTCATGACTCAAACCAAGTTTTTCGGCGCCAGCGACCATCGCTTCGACAAATGCAAAGAAGTAGGCAGGCCCTGATCCGCTTGTTGCAGTAACAGCATCTTGGAGGCGTTCTTCCACTTCAACGACCTTGCCGCTTGCGCCTAAGAAATTATTGACGAAGCTCAGGCAAGCATCAGTTGAGTGAGTTCCGCGAGAGACGGCAGCCATACCTTTGCCAATTAACGTAGGAGTATTTGGCATAACCCGAACAACACTGTGGTTTGCACCAAGAATTGACTCAATTCCCGCGATGGTCTTTCCGGCAACGAAAGAGATGATCAGTGATCGATTTGGCAGAGTTGGCTTTAATGATTCAAGAGTTGAAACAAGGTCCTGTGGCTTCACTACGACAAGGATGATCTTGCACTCGGTACCAATCTCAGAGATCGAACGATTGGAGACGCCATACTTGGCTGAGAGTTCAGCGGCATGATCTTCGCGCTTATCGGTGATGCAGATCTGTGAAGTGGGTTGACCTGACTTGATAAGGGCTGCAAGCAGCGCCTCCCCCATATTGCCAACACCGATAATGCCTACACACTCGCTCATAAGGGCACTCTACCGAATCGGTCGATACCCACAGCGGCCAATCTCAATTGTCACTTTTGAGGCTCATTAACTAGGCTTGCGCCACTATGGAGGTATCACCGAACTTTGCGCGCGATTGGGTGGAATTTCCCGACCCAGCGAATCCACAAGAGATCTTTAAATGCGATCTCACCTGGTTGACCTCTTACTACACATGTATTTACGGAGCAGGTTGCTGCGGTATCGATGCTGATAAGCCGGATGCTGGCTGTTGCTCTGATGGTGCTTACTACTCAGATGAAGAAGATGAAGCTCGCACTCTTAAAATTGCTGAACGACTGACTCCAGATATGTGGCAGTACTACGACGAGGCCCACTCAAAGATGAAGGGCAGCAAGCTCAACATCTCTGAAGTTGGTTTCGATAAAGATCGTAAGACTCGCATGGTCGATAACAGTTGTATCTTCCTCAATCGCGTAGGTCATGAAGCACCTGGTTACACCGG
>DAINZB010000003.1:27238-37261 GCA_036749135.1 Candidatus Nanopelagicaceae bacterium
CATGTCGGTAAAGATCCGGTCTATATCTCTAACAAGGTAGAACTTGAAACCCTTATGGGAGTCGCCGGATATGCAGAGCTCGTGAAGTATTGCGATGCTCGCGTTGAGGCGATTCGCCTCACTCAGGCCGAGACTGCAAAGCGCTCACTTCCGCTCTTTGTGATCCACCCAGCCACTTCCGCAGCACAGCGATAGTCAGCGCTGACGGCTAGGCTACTTCTGTGGCAAAGACACCAGCACCAGCAAAAGATCCCTTCCGCTGCACGGAATGCGGCTGGACCAGCACCAAATGGGTTGGGCGCTGTGGTGAATGCCAGGCATGGGGCAGCGTTGAAGAGATTGCTGCACCGAAGAAACTCTCACTCGTCGCAGGCACCGTCACAACCGCTGCCACCCCAATTGGTGAAGTCAATTTAGAGCGAGCAAAGGCGCGTTCATCAGGCGTCTCAGAGCTCGATCGCGTACTCGGTGGTGGCTTAGTCCCGGGCGCTGCGATTCTCTTAGCCGGTGAACCTGGCGTTGGTAAATCCACACTCTTACTCTCAGTTGCTGCCGAGAGTGCACGTCAAAAGATGTCTGCGCTCTATATCAGCGGCGAAGAATCTGCATCCCAAGTTCGCTTACGTGCAGAACGCCTTAACGCAATCGATCCAAATTTATGGCTTGCTGCTGAGACTGAACTCGGTGCAGTTATTGCCCACATCGATCAAGTAAAACCAGAACTTCTTATTATCGATTCGATTCAAACGATTGCATCAGCTGCCGTCGATGGCGCACCTGGTGGAGTTACCCAAGTCCGTGAAATTGCTGGCGCGCTTATCCGTATCGCGAAGGAACGAAACATCACCGTCGTTCTCGTCGGTCACGTAACCAAAGATGGGTCGATTGCTGGTCCACGCTTGCTTGAACATCTAGTCGATGTTGTTCTCAACTTTGAAGGTGAACGTCATTCACGTCTGCGCCTGATTCGCGCCATGAAGAATCGCTTTGGTGCATCCGATGAAGTCGGTTGCTTCGATATGACCGAGAACGGCATTGAATCACTCACCGATCCAACGGGTCTCTTCACTACTCGTCACACTGAGCCGGTTCCTGGTACCTGTGTCACCGTTGCACTTGAAGGCCGCCGCCCATTACTCGCTGAGATTCAATCGCTTGTTGGATTACCAGTTGCTGAAGGTCGCGATTACGGCAACTCTCGTCGCGTAACATCAGGGCTCGATAACCCGCGTACCGCAATGACTTTAGCTGTTCTTGAACTTCGAGCGAATATTCGCCTCTCTGGTCGCGATGTCTATGTCGCAACAGTTGGCGGCATGAAGATGAATGAGCCATCTGCTGATCTGGCAGTTGCGCTCTCTGTTGCATCTGCTGCCAAAGGCCTTGCTCTTCCTGCAGATCTCGTTGCGATCGGTGAAGTCGGTCTTGCTGGTGAGATCCGCAAGGTCACTGGCGCTCAGCAACGTATCGCTGAAGCAGCCCGCCTCGGTTTTAAACGCGCCATGGTTCCTGTCGGGTCAGAGATCAAGGTCTCTGGCATCGAAGTCATGGAAGTCGCTCGTCTTGAACAAGCGATCGCTCGCGTCAAGATCGGGTAATGAAGCAACAAGTTATCCTCGATTGGTTCGAGCAGAACAAGCGAGATCTCCCGTGGCGTAAGACCTCCCCGTGGGGAGTGATGATCTCTGAATTTATGTTGCAACAGACACCTGTAAAGCGAGTCCTCCCAGTTTGGTCGGAATGGATAGATCGCTGGCCAACCCCCGCTGATCTTGCCGCCTCCAAGAAATCTGATGCGATCTCTGCTTGGGGTCGACTTGGATATCCCCGTCGCGCAGTTCGCTTACATGAATCTGCTGGAGTTATCGCACGAGATTTCAATAACCAAGTCCCCCGAGCTATTGAAGATCTCCGAACCCTTCCCGGAGTTGGTGAGTACACGGCTGCGGCTATTGCTTCATTTGCCTATCAAGAGAGCGCGCTCGTGATGGATATCAATATCCGTAGATTCTTCGCCCGAGCTATTGATGGCATCGAAACTCCAACAAGTGCACCTTCACAGATTGAACGTCGATTGCGCGCAGAGTTAATTCCATCCGATGGTGCGCTATGGGCAGCAGCGACGATGGAGCTAGGAGCCTTGATTTGTACTGCTCGTACGCCACTCTGCGACCAGTGCCCGGTAAAGAGATCATGTGCCTGGCGCGCTGCTGGCTACCCGAAGAGTGAGATCGTGAAGAAGAGCCAGGCGTGGGCTGGAACCGATCGTCAATGTCGCGGGCTAATTGTGCAGCACCTACGTGATAATAAGATTGCCACAAAATCTGCGCTACTAAAGTTATGGGATGACACCGATCAGAGTGAGAAGGCGATCAAAAGCCTGATTGCCGACCACCTCATTGAGGCGACCGGCAATCGATTTAAATTAGCTGATTAGTCGTTTGATGGAGCGGTATTGCTGGTGAGATCTCCAGGAGAATCCGGCATCGTTGCCTTTGGAACTCCGCGGAAGGTAAATGTTGCAGTTGGACCTTCGCCCTCAACATCCACAAGTGTGATCTCTCCTGGCTTTACATCACCAAAGAGAATCTTCTCTGAGAGCACATCTTCGATCTCACGTTGAATCGTGCGACGAAGTGGACGTGCGCCGAGCAATGGATCGTAACCACGTGCTGCGAGCAGGCTCTTTGCGGTCGAAGTAAGTTCGATCGCCATATCCTTGGCACGCAAGCGCTCATCGAGGTTAGAGATCATGAGATCAACGATCTGAATGATTTCAGCCTCTGAGAGCTGGTGGAAGACAACGACATCATCGATACGGTTTAAGAACTCAGGACGGAAGTGGTTCTTGAGCTCATCAGCAACCTTCGCCTTCATGCGCTCGTAATTACCGAGTGCATCTGATGAGTTATGGAAACCAAGTCCCAAAGTCTTTGAGATATCGCGAGTACCGAGGTTTGTGGTCATGATGATCACTGTGTTCTTGAAGTCAACGGTGCGACCTTGTGAATCAGTGAGGCGACCATCTTCGAGTACCTGCAAGAGTGAGTTGAAGATATCTGGGTGAGCCTTCTCGATCTCATCGAAGAGAACGACTGAGAATGGCTTACGACGTACCTTTTCAGTGAGTTGTCCGCCCTCGTCGTAACCGACATAACCTGGAGGAGCACCGAAGAGGCGTGACGCGGTGTGCTTCTCTGAGTACTCAGACATATCGAGTTGGATCAAGGCATCTGAATCACCGAATAAGAACTCAGCGAGTGTGCGAGAAAGTTCGGTCTTACCAACACCAGATGGACCGGCGAAGATAAATGAACCACCAGGACGCTTTGGATCCTTGAGACCCGCACGAGTACGACGGATCGCTTGTGAGAGCGCCTTGATCGCTTGATCTTGTCCGATAACACGGCGGTGCAACTCATCTTCCATACGAAGTAGACGTGCAGTCTCTTCTTCAGTGAGTTTGAAGACCGGGATACCTGTTGAATGCGAGAGGATTTCAGCGATGAGTTCTTCATCGACTTCTGCGACCTTATCGAGATCGCCAGCCTTCCACGCCTTTTCGCGCTCAGCCTTTTCAGTGATCAAGTTCTTCTCAGTATCGCGGAATCCAGCAGCGGTTTCGAAATCCTGACCATCGATCGCAGATTCCTTCGCCTTACGAGCTTCAGCAATCTTGACGTCGAACTCCTTGAGTTCTGCAGGAGCGGTCATACGACGAATACGTAGACGTGCACCGGCTTCATCAATGAGATCGATCGCCTTATCTGGCAAGAAGCGATCTGAGATATAACGATCGGCAAGAGTCGCAGCGGCAACAAGTGCGCCATCGCTAATGGAAATCTTGTGGTGTGACTCGTAACGATCGCGAAGTCCCTTGAGAATCTCGATCGTATGAGTAACTGAAGGCTCAGCAACTTGGATTGGCTGGAAGCGACGCTCAAGCGCAGCATCCTTCTCAAAGTGCTTGCGATATTCATCAAGTGTTGTGGCACCAATTGTCTGGAGCTCACCGCGGGCGAGCATTGGCTTCAAGATGCTTGCGGCATCGATTGCACCTTCTGCAGCACCTGCGCCAACAAGTGTGTGAATCTCATCGATAAAGAGGACGATATCGCCACGTGTGCGGATCTCTTTCAATACCTTCTTCAAGCGCTCTTCGAAGTCACCGCGATAACGTGAACCGGCAACGAGTGCGCCAAGATCGAGTGAGTAGACCTGCTTATCGCGAAGTGTCTCAGGGATATCGCCCTTAACAATTGCTTGCGCAAGACCTTCAACAATTGCAGTCTTACCAACGCCAGGCTCACCAATAAGAACTGGGTTGTTCTTGGTGCGACGTGAGAGAACCTGCATGACGCGTTCAATCTCTTTTTCACGGCCGATAACTGGATCGAGCTTTCCTTCACGTGCTGCTTGTGTGAGGTTGCGACCAAATTGATCAAGGACCAATGATGTTGATGGCGTTCCTTCTGCAGGACCACCCGATGGTGCGCTCTCTTTACCTTGGTAGCCAGAGAGAAGTTGGATAACTTGTTGGCGAACCTTGTTGAGATCTGCGCCTAGCTTGACGAGAACCTGTGCCGCTACGCCTTCGCCCTCGCGAATAAGTCCAAGAAGAATATGTTCAGTGCCGATGTAGTTATGGCCGAGTTGAAGCGCTTCACGGAGTGAGAGTTCGAGAACTTTCTTTGCGCGGGGTGTAAATGGAATATGTCCTGATGGAGCCTGTTGTCCTTGGCCGATGATCTCTTCTACTTGTGCGCGAACGCCATCAAGTGAGATGCCAAGCGCTTCGAGCGCCTTAGCGGCTACGCCTTCACCTTCATGGATGAGGCCGAGGAGGATGTGCTCGGTGCCGATGTAGTTGTGGTTGAGCATGCGAGCTTCTTCTTGCGCGAGTACAACGACTCGGCGAGCTCGATCGGTAAAGCGCTCAAACATCTCGGTACCTCCTGTGGGACTGGGTGGATCGGCTTAAGCCTAGCGGGGTTAGCGCTCGCCCTGCCTGCCCAGAATTAGTGGCTGTTGGGAGGTAGAACCCAAAATATGGGGGTTTTATGCCCAAATACGAAAAATTAAAGGACTCGGAGCATTCGGGTATTGCCGAGGGTATTCGGCTTAGCCGTCTCAAGATCTAAGAACTCTGCCACACCGGCATCGTAGGAACGCAGAAGCTCTTGATAGACATCGGGTTCGACCGGTGTTCCCTCGATCTCAACAAAGCCATGTTTTCCGAAGAACTCGGTCTGGAAGGTGAGGCAGAAGATTCGCTTTACTCCGACAGATTCGGCTCGATCAATAATCGATTCGATGATCTGGTGGCCGATTCCCTTTTTATGGAAGTTCTCTTTAACGGCAACGGTACGAACTTCTGCGAGATCTTCCCAAAGCACATGGAGCGCACCACAGCCAACTACTTCATCGCCTTCAACTGCGACGACAAATTCTTGAACGCTTTCAAAGAGAGTAACTGTCTCTTTCTCAAGCATCTTGCCAGGTGCAGCAAAGGTGTCGATGATGGCACGGATCTGCTTCACATCGCTAGTGCGCGCTGGACGGACTGTTATCGACATAACTGAAAATTAATTCTCTTCTGGCTTAACAAGTGGGAACAAGATAGTTTCGCGAATACCAAGACCAGTGAGGGCCATCAGCAATCGATCAACGCCCATTCCGAATCCACCCATTGGTGGCATTGCATATTCCATTGCGCGTAAGAAATCTTCATCGAGCGGCATCGCCTCGACATCGCCCTTAGCACCGAGAGATGCTTGTTCAACGAGACGTTCGCGTTGAATAACCGGATCGATAAGTTCTGAATAGCCAGTTGCAAGTTCAAAGCCTTCAACGTAGAGATCCCACTTCTCAACAACGCCAGGAATCTCGCGATGTGCACGAACGAGTGGTGAAGTATCTACTGGATAGCCACGGACAAAGATCGGCTCATTCAACTGGCCCTCAGTCACGTGTTCAAAGATCTCTTCAGCAAGTTTTCCTGTAATCCACTTGGGATCGATCTTCATGCCGAGCTTGGTAGCAATAGCCTTTAGCTCGTCATATGAGCTCTGCGCAGTGACCTGCACGCCAACACCTTCAGAGATTAAGTCGTAAAGAGAGGCCTCACGCCACGTTCCACCCAGGTCTAACTGACGACCATCGTGGTGAGTAACAACGTGGCTGCCGAAGACCGCCATCGCTGACTCTTGAATCAAATCCTTTGTGAGGGTCGCCATTGTGTTCCAGTCGCCGTAGGCCTGGTAGCCCTCGATCATCGCAAACTCTGGTGAGTGGCTGGAATCAGCGCCTTCATTACGGAAGTTACGGTTAATCTCAAAGACGCGCTCAAGGCCGCCAACAACGCAACGCTTGAGGAATAGCTCTGGAGCGATACGCATGAAGAGATCCATGTCGTATGCATTGCTATATGTCTTAAATGGACGAGCGGCAGCGCCACCGTGCATCACTTGGAGCATTGGTGTTTCAACTTCAATGAACTCACGCTGATTAAATGATTCACGGAGTTGGCGCATCACTTGTGGGCGAAGACGTGCATTGTGACGAGCCTCAGGGCGAACAATGAGATCGACATAGCGCATACGAACGCGAGTCTCTTCACTCAGTGGCTTGTGCTCAACTGGAAGTGGACGTAATGACTTTGCAGCCAATTTCCAATCAGATGCCAAGATGGAGAGTTCACCGCGCTTTGAAGTAATGACTTCACCGGTAACAGAAACTAAATCACCGAGATCGATCTCAGATTTCCAAAGACCGAGTGATTCTTCACCGACCTTATCGAGTGAGAACATAGTCTGAAGTTCGGTGCCATCGCCTTCGCGCAAAGTCGCAAAGCAGAGTTTGCCGGTATCGCGCTTGAAGATCACACGACCCGCAACGCTCTCGATCTTGCCAGTCGCAACATCGATATCAAGTCCGCCATTTTCGTCACGGACTGCCTTAAGGGACTTGGTACGAGGGACAGCAACTGGATAGGCCTCGCCACCGCGCTCAATAATCGCAGCGCGCTTACCCCGGCGGATTCTTAATTGCTCGGGTAGGTCATCTTCGGGGGCGTTAACAGTTTGCTCACTCACTGTCGGATCGTACTAAAAATTGCGCTCGTGAACGAAACGCAGTCCAATCAGCGTGAGGTCTTCCTCATGAAAATCAATGGTTTCGCTGATTCCCAGCACCAATGGCGCAAGCCCACCTGTGGCGATAACAGAGACTTCACCGGTATCTGGATAGAGCGTTTCGAGTTCATCAATAATGCGATTCACTAATCCATCAACTTGGCCAGCAAATCCAAAGATTGTTCCCGATTGCAGCGCTTCAACGGTGTTCTTTCCAATCACACTCTTCGGACGAATTAATTCGACTTTACGTAATTGGGCGGCACGAGATGCTAAAGCTTCGACCGAGATCTCAATACCTGGGGCAAGTGCTCCGCCAAGGAACTCTCCCTTAGGGGAAACGACGTCGAGATTTGTTGATGTTCCAAAGTCAACGACGATACATGGACCATGTGCGCCGTACAGCTCATGAGCAGCAAGGGTATTCACAATACGGTCTGCGCCGATCTCCCGTGGATTATCGACAAGCAGTGGAACCCCAGTCTTCGTGCCAGGTTCGATGATCGTTGTATCAATATCGGCAAAGTAGCGAGCGATCATTGATCGTAACTCGCGCAAAATTGCTGGGACTGTTGAACAGACTGCAAGTCCAGTTACTTCATAGCCTTCAATGAGTGATCGATAGAGGAGCCAGAGTTCATCAGCGGTGTCACGTGGATCGGTCTTCACACGCCACGAACGAACCAACTTATCCTTATCGAAGATTCCTAAAACGGTATTGGTATTACCGACATCGATAGCGAGCAACATTTAAGACTCCATCCGTAGATCTAATCCGATATCAAGAGCTTTGGCCGAGTGTGTGAGCGCTCCAACAGCGATGTAATCCACACCAGTCTGCGCATATGCATTGGCATTATTGAGCGAGAGCCCACCTGATGCCTCAAGCTTGGTCTTACCATTCACAATCGCTACTGCTTCGCGACATTGTTCAACGCTCATATTGTCGAGCATGATGAGATCTGGGTTTCCAACTAACACTTCTTTGAGTTGATCGAGGGTATCAACCTCAATCTCAATATCAGCATCTGGATACTGTGATCGGACCATCTCAAAGGCCTTCAAGACCCCACCTGCTGCAACGATGTGATTATCTTTAATAAGCGCAGCATCAGAGAGCGACATTCGATGATTCGTTCCGCCGCCCATACGAACCGCATATTTTTCGAGCACGCGCCAGCCGGGTGTTGTCTTGCGGGTATCCCGTACCTGACATTGTGTCCCGGAAACTTCATTTACCCAACGACGAGTCAGCGTTGCAATTCCACTCAAGTGAGTAAGGAAATTTAACGTAGTGCGCTCGGCGAGCAGAAGTGCACGGATATTTCCACGCGCAATAAGCACGATAGTGCCGGCAGAATTTTCATCTCCATCAATTACCGGAGTTTCAATATCTGTAATCCCCAAGTGATTGAGCACTGCCTTTGCAACTGGGATTCCAGCGATAACGCCACTCTCGCGGAGGCGATATTCAGCTGTTCCAATTTGATCGTCACCGATTGTTGCGGCAGAGGTAATATCGATACCTGCAGGAATATCCTCACGTATCGCCATCTCAATCAACTCTTGGATATGCGAATCGATAGTGATCATGGCTTCACCTCAGCAAATCGAACGCTCCAATTACCAGTCGCGTCACATCTCTGAACTACGCGCTTGTGCCATCCTGGATCAGTCTCCGGGAAGTCACTACGCCAATGAGATCCGCGAGATTCTTTACGTACTAAGGCACCACGCACAATTGCGGTAGCGAGCAGATGCAAGTTAGAGACTTCCCAGGCTTCAATACGTGGTTCAGTACTGGATCGAGAAGCTAATTGATTGAGCGTTGCGAGAGTCTCGTTGAGTGACTCTTCAGAACGCATCACGCCAGCACCTTCACTCATAGAGAGTTGAATGGCTAATTTGATCGCTGGGCTCAAAAGAAAACCTTCATTTTGATCTTCGACCGGGAGCACTTGATCAGGAAGATTCGATGCAATATCTGAGGCAATGCGAGCACCGAAGACAAGTCCCTCAAGTAATGAATTCGAGGCTAAGCGGTTTGCACCATGAGCTCCGGTACATGCGCTCTCACCACAGACATAGAGGCCCTTCACTGAAGTGCGACCATTGAGGTCTACAAGTACTCCCCCTGATGCGTAATGAGAGGCTGGAGCCACTGGTATCAACTGCTTTGTGGGGTCGATGCCATTAGCCATACAGGATGCATAGATCGTTGGGAATCGAACTTCAAACTCTTTAATTCCCGTTGCATCGAGCCAGACATGGGGAATATTCCATTGGCGCATTTGAGAGAAGATCTCTTTTGCCACAATATCTCGCGGCGCTAAATCTGCGAGCTCATGTTTCTTCGCCATGAAGCGTTCGCCTTTATGGTTAAGCAAAATCGCGCCTTCGCCACGAACCGCTTCACTGATCAATGGTTGTTGTCCACCTTCGGCAGTATCTCGCCAAAGAACAGTGGGGTGGAATTGAATAAATTCAACATCTGCAACTTCTGCACCAGCACGCAGTGCAAGAGCGACTCCATCTCCTGTGGAGACTGATGGATTAGTTGTTTGAGAATAAACCTGACCCAATCCGCCAGTTGCAACAACTACTGCCTTAGCGAGTGCTTGTCCAACGCCATCACGAGTTCCTTCACCGATAACGTGAAGAGTTACACCACAGACCTGGCCATCTGCATCCTGCAGCGCATCGATAGCAAGTGCTCGTTCAATAACTTCGATTCCAGAATCACCTTTAATTGCTTCAAGAAGCGCACGGGAGACTTCAGCTCCAGTTGCATCGCCACCAGCATGGAGAATGCGATTGCGATGATGGCCACCTTCACGGGTGAGTGAAATCTCTCCACTTTCAGATGTATCGAAGACTGCGCCGCGTGCGA
>DAINZB010000004.1:0-7043 GCA_036749135.1 Candidatus Nanopelagicaceae bacterium
CATTTGTTGCATCGATTCGAGAACGGAGACCATTGATATGGCCCTCTTGGCGAGCGGTTCCTTCACGCTGATCTGCGATCGCGCGGAGCGAGGCGCTGACACTGTTCTCTTCACGGGCAAGTTGGGATTCGAGCTCACGCAATTTTTCTGTGAGCGCACTAAGTGAACCCTGAGATTCAGAGAGCACTGCTCGAAGTGAACTCTCTTCGCCACGAAGTGTTACTGCCTCGGCATCCATCGCCTCAGGATCGCGACCACCTGCACGCGCCTCATCGGCATCTTCTGCCAAGAAGCGAGAGCGCTCAGATGAGAGCGATTGAATTCCGCGGAATTTTTCCCGTTGCGCGGTAAGTCGATAGAAGTTCTCTTGTGCTTGAACCAGAAGTGGATTTTCGAGCGCGCTGATCTGATCCAGTTCTTCTTCACGTGCGCGTGCGGTACGAAGCGCCGCTTCAACCTCATCGCGGCGAGAGCGCAGTACCGTCTCATCTGCGACCTCAGCATCGAGGGTTGATTTCAAATTGATGAGATCATCGGCAAGGATTCGCAATCTCGCATCTCGTACATCAGATTGGATCGTCGATGCCTTGCGAGCAACCTCAGCTTGCTTGCCAAGTGGTTTTAGATTTCGACGTAACTCCACAGTGAGATCTTGAATGCGGGAGAGATTTCCCTGCATCGAATCTAATTTACGAAGTGCCTTCTCTTTGCGCTTACGGTGTTTGAGAACGCCAGCAGCTTCTTCGATAAATGCGCGACGTTCTTCTGGGTTTGCAAGGAGAATTGCATCGAGTTGACCCTGACCGACGATGACATGCATCTCCCGACCGATACCGCTATCACTGAGCAGCTCTTGAATATCGAGCAATCTCGTCGTCTCGCCATTAAGGAGATATTCTGATGTGCCGTTTCTAAAGAGCACACGGCTGATCGTGACCTCTGTGAAATCAATCGGCAGGGTCTGATCGGTATTGTCGATCGTTACAGATACTTCGGCGCGACCGAGAGGGGCGCGTCCAGATGTTCCGGCGAAGATGACATCTTCCATCTTTCCACCGCGAAGCGACTTTGCACCTTGCTCACCCATTACCCATGAGAGGGCATCGAGGACATTGGATTTACCTGAACCGTTTGGACCAACCACGCAGGTGATACCAGGTTCGAAATTGAGGGTGGTGGAAGAGGCGAAGGACTTAAATCCTTTTAAGGTGACGCTCTTCAAATACACGGGGAAAACCTATCGGTAACTCCGATGCCAGCCTAAAAATGCCACGCCTCAAGCGAAGGTTGAGGGTTTTAGAGAGCGCGTTGCAAAAGAGCGTCGTACGCTAACTTTGCAGCAACTTGCTCTGCCTCTCGTTTGCTCTTGCCCTCTCCTGCAGCAAACCGCTCTCCCGAAAGTATCGCAACTGCGCTAAAACTTTTATCGTGATCTGGGCCAGATTGCGTGACCTCATATTCAGGTGGTGTAAGTCCACGAGCAGCTGCTAACTCTTGAAGTGCAGTCTTTCCATCGAGAGTTGCGCCTTCAGCAGTAGCCGCTTCCAAAGCAGATTCACACCAGCGAAGAACAGCCGCGGCTGTCTCGGTATATCCATGTTCAATATAAATCGCACCGACGAGCGCCTCTAACGAATCGGCAAGAAGTGAGTTCTTATCCCGTCCGCCGGTCGCTTCTTCACCTTTTCCGATGCGAAGATATTGACCGAGTTCAAGCTCTCGGGCGATGGTGGCAAGTGCTCGCGTACTGACAACGCTCGAGCGGAGTGGTGAAAGTTTGCTCTCATCCAGATCTGGATATCGCGCAAAGAGCGCTTCTGTGATAAGTAATCCCAATACCGAATCGCCCAGAAATTCAAGGCGCTCATTTGTTGGGATTCCACCATTCTCATAAGCATATGAGCGGTGAGTTAAAGCTAGTTGAAGTAACTCATCCTTAACCGATATTCCGAGTACTTCGGTTAGGCGCGAGTACAGATCAGACCTCGAGGACCTGACGACGGTTGTAAGTGCCGCAGGTTGGGCAGGCAGTGTGCTGCAACTTAGGTGACTGGCACTGACCGCATGTTGCTACTGCTGCAGGGGTGGTCTTCCATGAGCTACGACGGGTACGCGTACGTGAACGCGACATCTTTCGCTTTGGTACTGGCATGGCCGACTCCTTTAAATAACGTGAGGGAGAAGTATCTCCAAAAAGGTGGGTAGATACAAACTGAGGGCAGAGCCTAGCCCTGGGGGCCTTCGGGGGCGTTGAGACCATCTAGGCCATCTAGGCCCTTCAGTTGCTCCAGCCCAGCCCAGCGAATATCGATCTGCTCGTGGCCGTGATCCTCCGGGAGGTCGACCCACTTCACACCGCACTCCGGGCAGAGCCCGAGGCAATCTTCGCTACAGAGCGGGTTTACTGGCAGGTTGAGAATGAGGGCATCTCGGATTGGCCCTTCCAAGTCGATGTAATCGCCCTGCATGGTGAGGACCTCATCTTCGTCCTCGACAACGATCTCTTTCTCCTGCCGACGTGATGATCTCGAGCGTGGATCTGGTTCGTAGATATAGAGCTCGTTAAATTCCTCATCGAGATCTAATTCGATGCGATCGAGACAGCGTGTGCACTCGCCCACCGCCAAGGCGCGGACCTCTGCACTTGCGAGAACGCCCTCTGAAACAGCGGAGAGTCGAAGATCTACTTCAATCCCCTCACCGACTGGAATTGCGAAGAAAGGTAGCCCCATCGATTCGTGCTCAGTGATGGTGAGTTCATATTCACGCATCTCACCAGCTCTTCGCGGGAGATCGTGACAGCTAAAGAAGAATGGACCGTCATGAACGGCATGAATAGATGACATGAGGTTATTCCGAAAGTTCTGAGAGGACGTGCTTCGCCTCTACACCTTGGAGCTTGTCGCGCCCCTTTTGAACAACATCGAGCGTCTTATTTAAGATCACTTCGAGAGTTGCTAAACGTGAATCGATATAAGCCTCAATCTCTTCACGCTCTTTCTGAGCCTCTTCTTCAACTTCTGCGAGAATTCGTTGCGCCTCTTTCTTCGCCGCAGCAACAATCTCAGTCTGCTCGACCATCTGGGCTACTTCTTCACGAGCATGACTAATCAATTGATCGGCGCTCAAGCGCGCTTCTTCGAGAATGCTCTCGCGAGTAGAGATGATCTCTTGTGCTTGGGCTAAGTCCGATGGGAATGCAGCGCGAGCCTGATCTAAAACTTCAAGGAGTTCGCCACGATGAATCACGCAACTTGCAGAGAGTGGGACGCCACGAGCTTCTTCAACGGTTGTGATGGCGCTCTGAATCCGTTCTACAACTGTCATTACCTCTTGTGAATCCATGTGAAACCTCGTTATTCGTGGGAAGGAGAGTTTAGCGTGCCGCTAGTCGGGCTGTGAGTTTCTCGATGATCGGAGCAGGTAGATATGCGGAGATATCTCCACCAAATGTCGCAATCTCTTTAACGAGTGATGAAGAGAGGAATGAGTGGGCCGGCGCAGTCGACATAAAGAGCGTCTCGATGCCCTTTAGCTGGAGATTAATCTGAGACATCTGCAACTCGTAGTCGAAATCAGTGACAGCTCGTAGGCCCTTCACAATCGCCTTCACATCATGGCGCTCGCAATAATCAACGAGCAATCCGCTCCAAGAATCGACGCGCACATTGGGATATTCAGTAGTGACTTCCGCAATCATCGCTAACCGTTCTTCAACGGTAAAGAGCGTCTTCTTTGTTTGATTCACTAAAACTGCGATCACTACTTCGTCGAAGAGTTCACTCGCACGCTTAATGATGTCAAGGTGGCCGAAGGTAATGGGATCAAACGATCCTGGGCAGACGACGCGTTTCACTCTGAAACGGTAGCAGAGTAGCCACCGTAGAAGATACTTCCCTGTCCATATGAGCGTATCTTCTCGAGTGCCATTGAGGCGGGCCACGCAAATGGCTTCCCCTTACTCTCGCGCTCGATGGCGACTAGGCCACGAGGTTGCAAGAGATCTTTCACAACGATTGTGTCGAGCAGATCTTCAATATCTTCATTGGAGAGATCGTATGGTGGATCCATAAAGATAATGTCGTACTTAATCGGGAACTCCGATTCCAAGAAACGTGCAGCTCTGGAGTGAAAGACTTTATGTTTACGAGATGGCTCTTGAAGCAATTTAAAGTTCGAAATTGCAATCTCAACTGTTTCAGCATCTGCCTCTACTGCATGGACGAGAGCGGCTCCACGAGAGAGCGCTTCAACACCAACTGCACCGCTGCCGGCGAAGAGATCAAGAAAATTGAGATCTGTGATCGAATTGAACTCTGATTCAAGGGATGAGAAGAGTCCTTCACGTGCCCGATCTGATGTTGGACGCACTCCAGCACCAGTTGGCGAATGGAGATTCTTCCCCTTCCCTGATCCGGCAATAACTCTCATCGTTAATTCCTTCCGTAACTCTTACGTAACTTTTACTCAGCCCTTATCGACAAAGGTTGACTTCTCTTCTTCTAGCAATCTTTCAACACTTGCCCCGAGTTCAGGTGCGCCTTTGAAATCGGGATCTGATTCGACGATTTTGACAGCACATTCTCTCGCCTTCTCGATCAAATCTTCATCACGAAGAACTTTAAGAAGTTTGAGATGTGAGCGAGTTCCAGATTGTGCACTTCCCAAGACATCGCCCTCTGATCGTTGCTCAAGGTCGATACGAGCTAATTCAAAGCCATCGAGCGTGCCGGCAACTGCATCTAATCGCTCCATCGATGGAGTAAGTGGCTGAGCATTTGTCACGAGCAGGCAGAGACCCGGTACCGAGCCACGACCAACACGGCCACGGAGCTGGTGCAACTGAGAGACTCCGAAACGATCAGCATCCATGATCACCATGGTTGAGGCATTAGGAACATCGACACCGACCTCAATCACTGTTGTCGCAACAAGGACATCGATCTCGCCAGAACTGAAGGCGCTCATCGTTGCCTCTTTCTCCTCTGAACTTTGGCGTCCGTGCAGGAGTGCCACTTTGAGTCCTTTGAGTGGTCCGAGCGCTAACCGTGGAGCTAGCTCTTCCACCGCGGTCATAGGCAACTTCGGTTCATCATCTTCCACACTCTCACCGGCAAGTGTGGTTAACTCCCGCGCAAGCGCGCGATCACTCTCGCTGAGAGACTCCAATCCTTCTTCTTCAATCTTCTCAGAGATCCGTGGCGCAACGACATATGCCTGATGGCCCTTTGCAACCTCTTCGGTGATTCGATCCCAGGCGCGATCAAGATAATGCGGCTTTTCAAGAGTAGGAATAACAAATGTTTGGATGGGCGATCGCCCGTGCGGAAGTGTTCGAAGTGTTGAAACGTCGAGATCACCGAAGATCGTCATCGCCACCGTTCGAGGAATTGGTGTCGCAGTCATCACTAAGAGATGCGGTGGCTTCTGCGCCTTACCCCGCAGGGCGTCGCGTTGCTCGACACCAAAGCGATGCTGCTCATCAACAACGACCAGTGCGAGATCCGCGAATTCAACGCCAGCGCTGAGGAGGGCATGAGTTCCAATAATGATTCCCGCTTCACCAGATGCGATACGAGTAAGCGAATCTCTCTTGGTTGCGGCCGACATAGAACCAGTTAAGAGTGCAATCTGGGTTCCCACATCACTTCCACCCAGGGTTCCCCCTTCTGCGAGATCTCCTAACATCTTGCGCATCGTGATGTAGTGCTGCTGCGCCAAAACTTCGGTTGGCGCAAGAATTGCCGCCTGTCCCCCGCTCTCAATCACAGTGAGAGCGGCTCGTAGCGCGATCACTGTTTTACCTGAACCTACTTCACCTTGAAGTAAGCGATGCATCGGATAACCACGACTGAGATCTTGATCGATCTCATTCATAACCTGGAGCTGGCCATCGGTGTACTGCCATGGCAGACGCTTCTCAAATGCTTGAACTAGCCCATTCGCAGTTGCAGTCCGAGGAGTCGTAGCGAGCGCACGAAGTTCAACACGTCGTTTCGCCAATAAGAGCTGAAGAAGTAGTGCTTCATCAAACGTTAATCGCTCCCGTGCGATCTCGGCCGCTTCGCGTGTATCAGGAAGATGGATATCTCTATACGCCTGTGTCAGCGTTGGATAACCCAATTCATCTCTGACACTATCTGGCAGGATCTCTGGAATGTCCTCTAAACCGTCGAAGGCGAGTTCAATGCATTTCGCAATCTTCCATGAGGGTAATTTTGAGACCGCGGGATAGACCGCGATGTAGCGACCAGCGAATTTCTCAATCGCAGCATCGACATCATCGCCATCAGGGATGAGTTCATAATCAGGGTGCGAGAGCTGGCGTCGGTTGTTGAAGATCCCGACCTTCCCGGCAAAGAGACCTGATCGGCCTACTCGTAACTCCTTCTCGCGCCACGGTTGATTGAAGAAGGTGAGCGACATAGTTGCCTTTCCGTCCGTCAGAATGACTTCCAGAATGGTGCGCCCAGAGGCTCGACGCAGACTTACCTTGGAGATCTCGGCAAGGACGGTGGCCTCTTCTCCCTCAAGGAGGGCATCGATATCGGTCAGTTCACCGCGCTCAACGTAGCGTCGCGGATAGTGGCGTAAGAGATCGCCGACCGTCCGTAGTTCCAGCCCCTTCTCTAGGACCTTCGCAGTCCTATCCCCGAGAACAGCTTTCAACGGGGTTTCGAGATTCGGCACGGGGCTATTCTCTCCTGACCGAGCCCGCTCTGCCTGATCTGCGGCCCGATCTCGCGGTCGATTCGCCTAAATGAGCGTCGAGGCGGTAATCTTTCGCCTTCATCAAGAGGGCTTCAAGAACGTACTTGAAGCGACACTTATCTTTAAAGGAGTTCACCGTGGCATCAAACTGCGATATCTGCGGCAAAGGCCCCAGCTTTGGCAACAATGTCTCGCACTCCATGCGTAAGACCCGTCGCCGCTGGAATCCAAATATTCAGCGCATCCGTACCCTCGTAGGCGGACATACCAAGCGTCAGAACGTTTGCTCATCATGCCTCAAGGCCGGCAAGGTCACCCGCTAACACTTGCTT
>DAINZB010000004.1:7143-19825 GCA_036749135.1 Candidatus Nanopelagicaceae bacterium
TATATTGATCCTGTGTTGATCTATGCCCATCGCGGCGCCTCTGCGGATTTTCCTGAGATGTCTCGTGCTGCCTACCTTGGCGCAGTCGACCAAGGGGCCGATGGTTTCGAATGCGATCTGCGATTAACGAAAGATCGCGTATTAATCTGCTGGCACGATAACGACCTTGTAAGAATGGCCGGATCGGATCTCCAGATCGCTACGTCAACGTTGGCTCAGCTTCAAGATCGGGCCGAAATACTCACCTTCGACGAACTCCTCGAGATTGCGATTACGCATAAGAAGAATCTCGCACTAGAGACAAAGCATCCAGTCCCAACCGGCGGCGCAGTTGAACGTGCACTTCTGCAAAGACTTGCCATTCATGAGAATCGAATTCGTGGAGCAGGCATCGATATCGCGATCATGTCATTTTCCTGGTGGGCAATTAACCGAGTAAAGCGTCGCGGATTCACCGGCGTCTACCTCATCGCGCATCGTTGGCAGCGACTCTTCAACCTCTTTGATGCAATAGGTCCAGGCATATTTTTGCTTCGAAGTGATGGTGAGCTAGCCGCAAAACTCGCTCGGCGCGGACGGAAGATTTTTATTTGGACGGTCAACACCACGTCGGATTTAGAGATTGCATATCGTGCCGGTGCTTCGGTTGTTATGAGTGATAAACCTCGCGAGATGAAGGCTCACTTAAAGCTTATTCAAAATGGGTAAAGCCCTGATGTTCAGCAATGAATCCATCGACGAGAACTCTTGAGCCAGCAACAACCCTACCTATCTCGATAAACCCAGATGGAATTGTTACGCCGCTCGGCACCGTTGCCAGAAAAGCGTGATCTTCTCCCCCATGCAAAATCCACTCCCAGACATCGCAGCCATGTTCAGTTGCAAGTGAGGCAAGGCGGCTAAAACCCTCTGAACTCTGAAGGAGTTCGCGATCAATCTCAATTTGCACATGCGATGCATCAGCGATCTGGCTAAGTTCGGAGATCAGCCCATCTGAAACGTCAGTTAATGAATGGGCGATCGATGAAATCGCCTGCGCCTTCTCATATTCAACAGTGGGATTACGGTGTTCTGCCGAGTCGCCATCGAGTATCCCGCGTTGCAAAATAGCTAAACCTGCTGCGCTCTCGCCGGTCAATCGCGAGAGAAGAACGCGATCGCCAACGTGGGCACCACTTCGTAGCAATGGTCTGGCAACTGATCCAAAGACGCTGATCGAGATCACTATCCGCTCGGAATAAGTGAGATCTCCCCCGACGACGAGCGCGCCTACGCTGGCGGCTTCGTCATAGATTCCAAGTGCCAACTCTTCAATCTCTTCGACGGTGAAGTTCTTCGGCAAGGCTGCTGCGACAAGTAAGTATTCGGGCTGGCCACCCATGGCAAAGATATCGGCGAAGTTTGCCGCTGTTACCTTTGCGCCAATTTCGTAGAGTGAAGACCAGTTGCGATTGAAGTGAGTTCCCTCAACGGCCATATCAGTGGCGAGTGCCAGAGGAGTGAGTGAAGCCTTCACGACCGCCGCATCATCGCCAATCCCGACGATAACCGCATCATCTGTTCCGCGTGAGAAGATGCGAGTAAGGGCAGCTAGCAATTCGGATTCACGTGCCACAAAAAACCTCGCTTCCTCTGTCTTCTTCCTCTTCGCAACGGTAGCCTAATCACATGAGCATTCAGGCATATATCTTGATCCAGACTGATATTGGTAAGGCGGCCGCTGTTGCCGAAGCGATCTCAGCAATTCCCGGTGTCACTCTCGCTGAAGGTGTAACTGGGCCATATGACGTCATCATGCGCGCGGAAGCACCTGGCATGGAGGAGTTTGGTCGAACCATCCTCGCTAAAGTCCAAGCTGTCCCAGGGATCTCTCGCACCCTCACCTGTCCTGTTACAAGTGGTGGCCTCTAAGCGAGTTAGGCGCCCTGAATAAGTGCAGTGATGAGTTCTGAGTAACTCTTGCCGGCATGTGACCAGAGTTTTGGATAGACCGAGGTTGAGGTAAAACCTGGCATGGTGTTGATCTCATTGATGATCAATGATCCATCGTTCGAATAGAAGAAGTCAACGCGGGCAAGCCCTTCGCAGCCAAGTGCATCAAATGCAGTAACCGCAGCGCGCTGGATCTCCTCAGCAGGTAGATCTTGTGGGAGCACTACCGTTGTTGAACCATCGAGGTATTTCGCCTCAAAATCATAGAACTCAAAGCGTGGATCAATCTTGATCTCACCCAACGGTGAGGCATGTGCAACACCATCAATTTGAAGAACTGCGCATTCGATCTCTCGACCAACTATCGCCTCTTCAATCATGACTTTAGAGTCAAAGGTGAAGGCTTCATCGATTGCCGCAGCGAGATGGTCAGGGCTTTTCACCTTTGTGGTACCTCGACTTGAACCGCCACGTGCTGGCTTCACAAAGAGTGGATAAGTGAGCGATGAAGTATCGACGCTGCCATTCCAATCGCGCATATGAATAACAATTCCGGGCGCTACCTTGAGGCCATGTGATGAAAAGATTGGTTTGGCGAAGGATTTATCCATGGCAACTGCGCTTGCAAGGACGCCTGATCCGACGTACTTCACTCCAAATATTTCAAAGAGGCCTTGGATGGTTCCATCTTCACCAAATGGCCCATGGAGTATTGGGAAGATAATCTCGGGCTTAATCTCATCGATTATGTCAGAGATGCTCTTGCTGACCCCTCCGCGGATCTCTGGCAAGGCTCCGTCGCGAATCTCGAGTGATTGATCTGCCTCTGGGATAACCCACTCACCGCTCTTAGTGATGCCGACCAAGATAGGTTCAAAGAGATTTCGATCGATCGCCTTCATGATTCCACCGGCGGAGATACAGGAAATTTCATGTTCGCTGCTCTGGCCTCCGCAGAGAACAATTACCTTCTTCATAGCAACTCTGCTCGCAAGCTCACGGTCATGAGATGCTCCATCGCAGCAGTTGGTGTCATAGTTCCTGAGACTACCTCGGATACGACCTCAATGATGGGCACCTCTACCCCAACTCGATGCGCCAATTCGCGAATCGCCTTGGCAGAAGCAACACCCTCAACGGTCTTCGGCATAGCGAGGTGCGCATGTTCAATCGATCCACTCTTTCCGAGCACCTCGCCGAATGTTCTATTCCGAGAGAGCGGTGAGCCGCAACTGGCAACAAGATCTCCCATACCTGCAAGACCCAAGTTCGTCAGTGGGTCTGCGCCGTAGCCGATACCAAACCGGGCAACTTCACCGAGGCCACGAGTAATAATCATTGATTGGGTGTTCTCGCCATAGCCAAGGCCAATTGCCATTCCAACTGCGAGCGCTATGACAGATTTCGTTGCGCCAGCAAGTTCACAACCTACGAGATCACTCGATGGATAAATGCGGAAATATGGAGTGGTGAAGAGTTCGATCATCGCTGTAACAACTTCGGGTTGTGGAGAGGCAGCGACCGCACCGGCTGGCTGTCGCAAAATAAGTTCACCTGCAAGGTTTGGTCCAGTTATCAATCCGACTCGATCGAGAGATATACCAAGTTCTGCCGCGATAATCTCTGTCATGCGGGAATGGGTATCGGCTTCAATTCCTTTGAGAGTGCTGATCAAAATCTTCTCTGGCGTGATGAGCGGAAGCCAAGCCTGAAGATTTGCCCGAAGCGTCTGTGCTGGAACTGCCAAGATGATGAGGTCAGAGAATTGGAGCGCACGCTCGATATCAGTCGTTGCGATGATTGATTCAGGCAGGATGGATCCTGGTAGAAACTTTTCGTTCGTATGCAATGAATTAATCTCAGAGACGACGTCACTATTGCGTCCCCACATAAGGACTTCATGACCGGCATCGACAATTACTTGAGCAAGGGTTGTACCCCATGCTCCTGTTCCTAAAACGGTGCTCTTCATAGACGCTAGCCCCGCTTCCTATTGTTCTTCTTAAAGTTTCCGATACGAGGCAACGATGATGTGTGAGGGTCAAAAATTTCTGCAGGAGCTTTCTCACCACGAATATCTTCAAGAATATCTGTGATTGCACGCATGACATATCGCGTCGCTTCTTCCAGCGCTTCTGGATCATTCTCCTTGCCGATCCACTTCTCAAAGGTGAGCGGCTTACCGGCCCAGACCTGAACCTTGGTGCGAGGGAAGAGTCTGATCTTCTTTCCATATGTAGGAAGTAACTCTTGTGCCCCCCATTGAGCGCACGGCACAACGGGAACTTGAGTAATGATTGCTAGACGTGCAATGCCAGTCTTCGCCCGCATTGGCCAGGTATGTGGATCGCGAGTCAGGGTTCCTTCAGGATAGACACCGAGGCAATGGCCGGCTTTGAGAAATGCGATCGCATGAGAGAGGGCATGTGATGCGTTCTCAGTCTCGCGCTCTACTGGAATCTGGCCCGAGCCAGCGATGATCTTTCCAATAACTGGAACTTTAAAGATAGAGGCTTTACCAAGGAATCGCGGGGCTCTGCCATTTTTGTAGAGAAAGTGGGCAAAGATTAATGGGTCTGCATAAGAGATGTGATTAGAGACAACAATAACTGGACCACTCTTGGGAAGATTCTCTGCTCCGCGCCAATCGCGCTTAGTAATTGCTCGCAGAATCGGAATGACAACACTTGCACCAACATGAAAATAATTATTACTGCCGAGCGGTTTACCTGTCGGTGGTGCGTACTCAATAACCACGGTGGGTTCATTCGCACTCATATCTGAAGGATACCTGCCTCAATTGAGAGAAATAAAAAAGGGGAGCCATTTCTGACTCCCCTTTTCGAGAATTACTACTTGCGCTTTACAACCTTCTTAGCAGTCTTCTTAGCAGGAGCCTTCTTGACTACCTTCTTCGCTGCTGCCTTCTTAGCAGGAGCCTTCTTGACTACCTTCTTCGCTGCTGCCTTCTTAGCAGGAGCCTTCTTCGCTGCTGGCTTTGCAACAACCTTTACAGGTGGCTTTGGTGCAGCTTCGAGCTTGCGTGCGCCTGAGATAACTTCCTTGAGAGCCTTTGCAGGGAGGAAGCGAACCTTCTTGCTCGCCTTGATCTGGATTGTCTCGCCAGTGAAAGGGTTACGACCCTTACGTGCTGCACGGTCAACCTTCTTGAACTTACCGAAATCGTTGATCATGACATCTTCGCCCTTTGAAATGTTGCGGACGATTGAGTCAAAGACGATATCTACTGCGCGAGCAGCTTCCTTCTTGCTATCGCCAAAGTGTGGCGCTAGATATGCGATGAACTGGGCCTTGTTCATAAATTCCCCTTATTACGCGTAATTTGTTAAGCATTTGCTTAACGCTGTGAGAAATCTACGCAGAGAGGTGATAACAACGGGTCATAACGCTCGGTGTGTCGCATTAAAAATATTCAATTTTTACGCGTAAAAAATGCAAAAAAACTCTCAACAAGGCGTTGAGAGTTTCTCTGCAGAAGTGAATTATTGAAGCGCAGGTAGCGTTACAGGCTTAAAACTCGCTCTCTTCGCCTCAAATGCGCCTACTTCATCGATCTTTTTCAGCGTTAAACCGATGTCATCGAGCCCCTCCATGAGGCGCCAACGTGTGTAATCATCAATCTGGAATGGAACACTTTGATCGCCATAGCGAACGGTCTTGCCCTCAAGATCAACAGTTACCGCTGTCTTGGGATCCTTCTCGATCGTCTGCCAAATTGCTTCAATGACATCTTGTGGGAGCAAGACAGTGAGCAGCCCTGCCTTCTGCGAATTACCGCGGAAGATATCGGCGAAACGGCTCGAGAGAACGACCTTGAAACCGTAATTCTGTAACGCCCAGACGGCGTGCTCTCGTGATGAGCCAGTTCCGAAATCAGGCCCTGCCACCAGGATCGTTGCTCCCTGGTACTCGCTCTTGTTGAGGACGAACTCTGGATCACTACGCCATGCTGAGAAGAGGCCATCTTCAAAGCCGCTCTTGGTAACGCGCTTTAAATAGACAGCAGGAATGATCTGATCGGTATCGACATTACTGCGACGCAACGGGATTGCAGTACCAGTGTGCGAGAGAAATTTTTCCATTGTTCTTCTCCTTACAAATCTGCCGGTGATGAGAGGGTTCCACGGATAGCGGTTGCAGCAGCAACGAGCGGGCTCACCAGGTGAGTCCGTCCACCCTTGCCCTGACGTCCTTCAAAGTTTCTATTTGATGTTGATGCAGCGCGCTCTTGTGGCTTGAGCTGATCGGGGTTCATTCCGAGACACATCGAGCAACCGGCGTTACGCCATTCACCGCCCGCATCAAGAAAGACCTTATCGAGACCTTCTGCTTCAGCTTGGAGACGAACCTTGGCAGAGCCAGGAACGACAAGGAGTCGCACTGAATCTGCAATCTTCTTCCCCTTCAAGATATCTGCTGCAGCACGGAGGTCTTCGATACGACCATTTGTGCACGAGCCAAGAAAGACAGTGTCCACTGAGACAGATTTCAACGGCGTTCCTGCTTCAAGTCCCATGTATGTCAAAGCGCGCTCTGCAGCGCCGCGCTCTTCCGCATCAGTGATATCCGCTGGGTTAGGGACATTCGCATTGAGAGGAAGTCCCTGACCTGGGTTCGTTCCCCAGGTAACAAATGGCTCGAGCTCATCTGCATTGATAGTAATTTCTTTATCAAACTTTGCATCCGCATCAGTTTGAAGGGTCTTCCAATAGGCAACAGCAGCATCCCAATCAGCACCTTGCGGAGCATGTGGCTTATCTTTAACGTAAGCAAAGGTTGTCTCATCTGGTGCGATTAAACCGGCGCGCGCACCTGCTTCAATCGACATATTGCAGACGGTCATGCGGCCTTCCATGGAAAGGGCGCGAATTGCAGAGCCACGATATTCAAGGACATATCCCTGTCCCCCGCCGGTACCGATCTTTGCGATGATCGCAAGGATGATGTCCTTTGACGTTACTCCTGGCTTGAGAGTTCCTTCGACATTGATCGCCATTGTCTTTGGGCGAATCAATGGCAGCGTCTGTGTGGCAAGAACGTGTTCAACTTCTGAAGTACCGATGCCGAATGCAAGTGCACCAAATGCACCATGCGTTGAGGTGTGCGAATCTCCGCAGACGATTGTCATGCCAGGTTGCGTAATACCAAGTTGTGGGCCAACAACGTGCACGATTCCTTGCTGTGAATCGCCTAATGAGTGAATGCGGACACCGAACTCTTTGCAATTGGCACGCAAGGTATCGACCTGAAGCTTGGAGACTGGATCAGCGATAGGTTGATCAATGTTGAGGGTTGGAACGTTGTGATCCTCTGTTGCAATGGTGAGGTCCGGGCGACGAACCTGACGGCCTGCTAGGCGTAGGCCATCGAAGGCTTGTGGGCTAGTCACTTCATGAATCAAATGAAGATCGATATAGATGAGATCAGGTTCATTCGCTGCACTGCTGACAATGTGGTCAGCCCAGATCTTCTCTGCAAGTGTCTTTCCCATGTGGCCTCCAAGTAGTTCTACTCACCACCCCATTAGTTGCATCTCGCATTCCGAGATGCCAGTATTAGAGTGTGGACAAGAAGAATAGCGGAGTCGGCGTTCTCGACAAAGCCGTGAAGATCATGGCAACCCTCGAATCAGGCCCTCACTCCCTCACCGAACTCGTAGCTGCGACAGGTATTGCACGTCCGACGGCACACCGATTAGCCGTTGCGCTCGAATTCCACCGCCTTGTTACTCGCGACCTTATGGGCCGCTTCACTCTTGGGCCTCGCTCTGGCGAACTCGCTGCTGCCGCTGGTGAGGATCGACTCCTTGCCGTTGCTGCGCCAGCTCTGACCGCACTCCGCGATGCCACCTCCGAAAGCGCCCAGCTCTACCGCCGCCAAGGCGATCAGCGCGTCTGCGTTGCGACTGCAGAACGCATGAGCGGTCTTCGCGATTCCGTACCTGTTGGAACAGTTCTCACCATGCAGGCCGGATCAGCTGCGCAAGTGCTCTTGGCTTGGGAAGAGCCAGATAAGTTGCGTCGCGGTCTCGTCGGCTCACTCTTTACAGCTGCATCCCTCTCCGCAGTAAGACGGCGTGGATGGGCGCAATCCGTAGGAGAACGTGAAGTCGGAGTTGCCTCTGTATCGGCGCCAGTGCGCGGACCGAATAATAAAGTGATTGCTGCAGTGAGTATTAGTGGACCGATTGAACGCCTTGGTCGCCAACCGGGTCGTTCTCATGCCGCTCAAGTGGTTGCAACCGCAGCTCGATTAAGTGAGTATCTCGCACAGGTGAAGTAAGAGTTTTTCGCAAAAAAAATAACCGAGAGAATTAACTCTCGGTTATAAACACGTAAACCGTGTAGCCCCGAAGGGATTCGAACCCTCGTAGCTGACTTGAGAAGCCAGAGTCCTAGGCCGCTAGACGACGGGGCCCTAGAGTGTTATTCAGTTGTACTCGAGTTGATCTCGAGCATAGCTCCCACAAAAGCGAGAACTATCGCTGGGGTACCAGGACTCGAACCTAGACTAAATGAACCAGAATCACTTGGGCTGCCAATTACCCCATACCCCACCAAAATCGACGTTCTCACGCCTATTCCGGAAGGGCTAAGAATAGCCGAACTTTTAGCCTCTTTCGAACGCCAATCTGCCCCTGAATACCTAGGGAGTTAACGGCCCGACGAGCTAGAGAGCGGCCTTGATTCGAGCGAGTGAGGTCTGCGCGCCAAGTAACTCCATCGACTCGAAGAGCGGTGGCGAGATGTGGCTGCCAGTGACAGCGATGCGAAGGGCGCTAAAGGCGATTCGAGGTTTGAGGCCGAGTTCTTCAATCAGGGCCTTACGGAGAACTTCTTCAATCGCAGCGTGGTTCCACTCTGCAAGTGAGGATAACCGCTCTGCCGAGATTGCGAGTACCTGCTTCGAAGCCTCATCTGCAATCTTTGCTGCCGACTCCGCCTCAATTGCGAACTCTTTCACAAAGAGAAAGTTCAAGAGACCAGGAATCTCACTCAGAGTTGTGATGCGCTCTTGAATGATAGGCAGGGCTTTCTTCACAAGTGCAACGTCGCTATCGCTTGAAGTCGCAGTTCCACTCTTCAGGAGGAATGGCATCGCCCAGCTGAAGAACTCATCTAGTGTGAGCGCCCGAATCTTGTCACCGTTGATAGCTTCAAGTTTCTTCATATCGAAGCGAGCCGGGGAGCTATGCACGCGTTCAACAGTGAAGAGCTCAGTGAGCTCCTTCATCGTCACATTTTCTCGATCTTCACCCGGCGACCAGCCAAGGAGCGCGAGATAGTTACAGATCGCCTCAGGCAAGTAACCAGCATCGCGATACCAAGCAATCGATGTTTCACCATTTCGCTTAGAAAGCTTCGCATTATCTTGGCCCATCACAAAAGGCAGATGTGCAAAGAGTGGATACTCGGTCGGCTTAACGCCCATGGCATCGTAGACGCGCAGTTGCCGTGGCGTGGAGGAGAGCAGATCTTCACCACGAAGAACGTGGGTTACATTCATCAAGACATCATCAACTGCAACTGCCAAGGTATAGAGCGGAGATCCGTCATTTCGCACAAGGACAAAATCTGGAACAAATTTATGTTCAAAGGTGACCTCGCCACGGATGAGATCAGTGAAGGTAGTCGAGCCATCTGGCATACGCATGCGCACAACTGGCTTTCGACCTTGGGCAACATACTCTGCGATCTGACCATCTGTCAGATTCCGGCAATGGCCGTTATAACCAGGTGCCACATTCGCTTTACGCTGTTCTTCGCGAACCGCCTCTAACTCTTCAGAAGAGCAGTAACAATGATAAGCATCCCCTTGAGCGAGAAACTTTGCAGCCCATTCCGCATAAATATCGAGTCGTTGGCTCTGGAGGTAAGGACCATTAGGGCCGCCAACTTCTGGACCCTCATCCCAGTCAAGGCCCAACCACTTTAAGGTGTTGATAGCCGCTTGGATATATTCAGGGGTGACGCGTTCAGTGTCAGTATCTTCAATACGGAAGATAAATGTTCCACCGGTGTGGCGGGCATAGGCCCAATCGAAGAGCGCAGTACGAATATTTCCAACATGGAGTTCACCAGTTGGCGATGGTGCAAACCGAACTCGTACGGGCTTACTCTGATTATCCTTTTGCATGTGCGCTCACAGTGTTTGTTAGTTGGCCAATACCTTCAATAGAGATCTCAACCTTATCCCCCGCCGCCATCGGCCCAATGCCAGATGGAGTTCCGGTAAGAATGACATCGCCAGGCAAGAGGGTCATTACCGATGAGACAAAGTTGATGATTGTGGGAATATCAAAGATCATCGATGAGATCGGTTCGGATTGCTTCACAATTCCATCGACGACAGTCTCAATGCGTTGCGAACCAGGGAGAAACTCCGTCTCGATCCATGGCCCTAGTGGGCAGAAGGTGTCGAAGCTCTTGGCGCGCATCCATTGGCCATCGCGCTTTTGCAATTCTCGAGATGTCACATCATTAGCGATGGTGTAGCCATAGACCACATCTGCATACTTCTCTTTCGGAACATCTTTACAGATTCGTGAGATCACAATGGCAAGCTCGCCCTCATAATCAATACTCGGCGCCATCGCTGGCCACTGAATGATCTCTTCTGGCCCGATGACAGAAGTATTTGGCTTAAGAAAGATGATCGGCTCATCTGGAACAGCGGAGTTCATCTCGGCGGCATGATCGGCATAGTTCTTACCTACACAGACAACCTTGCTCCGTGGAATGACAGGAGCGAGAAGACGGACATCTTCTAAGAGGACTTTTTTATCGGTCGGGACGATCCCAGAGTAGATCGGGTCACCTTTGATCACCAGAATCTCGCCTTGGTCGTTCAGTACGCCAAAGTGAGGATCTGTACCGATTCCTGCGCTTGCAGGAGGAGTGAATCGAACGATACGCATTGGGCGAGCCTACAACTTCGTGAGGCTAAGCCCCTACTTCACCTGCTTTTAAGGGGTTGCTGGTGAATCACCTTCATCGCTTCGAGTGGCGACGATATTTGAGATACGGTGGCGGCGCCCCATCGGCCTCTCAGCTGTTAGCTTCCAGCCATCTATCGTGATGGTGCTCCCAGCGATCGGGACTCCCCCAAGAATCTTCGCCATAAAGCCACCCAAACTATCGACATCCTCTTTTTGATCGTCGGTGAGAGTCACTTTGCAGGCATCTTCGAAATCTTCAATATGAAGTCGAGCTGAAAGTCGTGCTGAATCTTCATTGAGCCACTCAACCTCCGGCGCTTCAGAATCATATTCGTCAGCGATCTCACCCACGATCTCCTCAAGAATATCTTCGATCGTGATTAATCCCGCAGTACCGCCGTACTCATCAATAACGATCGCCATATGGATCTGATCTCTCTGCATCTCTTTCAAGAGTTCAGCGGCGGTCTTCGTCTCTGGCACAAATGAAGCTGGACGAGAATGGCTCTCAACGCTCTCGGAGTGTTCAGAGTCGTGATGCTCATGTACTCGTCGAGCAAGATCTTTGACATAAGCGATACCTATAACGTTATCGAGATTCTCGCTGATGACTGGAATACGCGTATAGCCAGATCGCAGCGCTAGGGAGAGTCCTTGTCGCACCGTCTTATCGCCTTCAATCCAGACCATATCGGTACGTGGCACCATGAGTTCACGGACAAGAGTTCCACCAAGATCAAAGACCGAATGAATCATCTCGCGTTGTGAATCAGCGACCAAGCCGCGTTCACTCGCTTCATCGACCATATCCCGAAGTTCAGCCTCATTTGCATACTGGCGAAACCGGATGCCCTTTCCAGAAGTGAAGAGGTTGATGAACCAGCGAATTACTTGATGGGCCGGCTTAAAGAGTGGATGCACTGCAGTGAAATAACCCAAAGCAAATCCAACGACGAGAAGTGCAATGAGCAGAAAGAGACTTACGACAACGGTCATCGCTTCTCCCCCTTCCAATCCCCAAGAATGCGATCCTGTAAGGCAAACATAACTCGTTCTTCCTCAACTTCTGCATGGTCATAGCCGAGGCAATGAAGGACACCATGGACTGTTAAGAGGGCAAGTTCATCCTCGAGTGAATGGGCTACCGCTTGCACTGCGGCGAATTCTGGACAGAGGACGATGTCGCCAATGATTCCTGGTCCATCAGCCTCCGAGTTCGGACGCATCTCATCCATCGGAAAGGAGAGGACATCGGTAGGGCCTTCAAGATCCATCCATTCAACGTGGAGTTCACTCATACGATCTTCATTAACGATGGTGATGCTCAAATCTGAATCTGAGTGGACGCCCATCGCTTTAATCGCAAAGGCTGCGACCGAGATGAGATCGCTCTCGTTGCAGGGCTTACTAGACTCGTTTGAAAGTTCTATAGCCATCGCTCACCCCATTGTGGGGTTCGTTCTCATCGAAACGACCATACGCTTCGACAATATCTCCAACAAGTCGGTTTCGTACAACATCTTCAGATCCCAGATGCATGAAGGAAATATCATCAACATTTGAGAGAACGTTCTGTACTACCGCCAGACCTGACTTTGCATAGTTTGGGAGATCAACTTGAGTGACATCGCCGGTGATCACCATCTTGGAGCCAAATCCCAGACGAGTCAGAAACATCTTCATCTGTTCTGGCGAAGTATTTTGTGCTTCATCCAAGATGACAAAGGCATCGTTAAGAGTACGTCCACGCATATATGCCAAAGGTGCAATTTCAATCACGCCTGATTGCAT
>DAINZB010000004.1:19925-36974 GCA_036749135.1 Candidatus Nanopelagicaceae bacterium
CCAAAGGTGATTGTGTGAGTATCGATCGCTTCGACATATCGCTTCTGGTTTGCCGTCTTTGGACGGATCGTCTTGCCGCGATTACTTAAAATATTTAATGAGAGAACTTCAGCTGGATGATCAGCAGGGACGCGCTTCACCATCGCAATCGATTGTTGAATCGCCTCGAGAGTCAGAACTTGACCTCCGCGAAGGAGAACAAGCAGTTCCTTGACGAGCGATTCAAAGGCAGCACTCTCCTCGAGATCGCCTTTTACAAAGATCTCGTTGCTGCGAATCGTGATTGTGATATTCGGGAAGGTGCTCTCAAAGAGGCGAAGAAAGGAGTCGTTCGATCCAACGAGGGCGACCATCGGAATTGCAGTCGGGACGATAATACGGGCGGGTTCCATTACTTCAATCCTACGTTTAACCCGGCGGCCACGCGAGCGGACGCCCTCCTAAGAGGTGGAGATGGGCGTGGAAGACGCTCTGGCCTGCGCTCTCGCCAGTATTAAAGACCGTTCTGTGCCCCGAAAGACCTTCGGATTTAGCCAGTTGAGCAGCTACAAGGAAGATTCGAGAGAGAGTCTGGGGATGCTGCTCTGCGAGTTCATCAACGTTTTCGCAATGCACTCTGGGAATAATCAAGATATGAGTAGGAGCCTGTGGTGCAAGATCTCTAAAGGCTAAGACCTGATCGTCGCTATGCAAGAGTTCAGCGGGGATCTCGCCACTAGCAATCTTGCAGAAGATACACATGACGAAATGTTAGCCCTACTACCAATGTCTCATCAGGGCTTGAACAGCGGCGAGTCCAGCGAAGCCAGCATGTGCTGAGCGAAGTACTGGATTACCTAATTTTACGATCTTTCCGCCGATCGCTTCCAACTCGCGGAGCTCATCGACCGCAATTCCACCTTCAGGACCCACAACGAGAACAATATGCTCCTGCGATATCGCTGATGGCGAGACAACGACACTTAACTTCTCTTGAGCAGATTCATGAAGAACTAATAAGAGTGAGCGATCAGTGAAGCGCTCTCGAATTCCAGTGAGGGTAATAGGCGTTTCAATTGCAGGGAGGCTATACCGGCGAGATTGCTTGCATGCGGTGAGAGCTGCACTCTCCCACTTTTCGAGCATATCCTCTTTCCACTTTGCAATGCAGTGGTCCGATTGCCACGGGATGATTCGGTCAACTCCTGCTTCGACCAATAATTCAATTGTCTCTTTCGCTCGATCTGATTTGGTCAGCGCTTGAATAACGACGAATTCTGGATGAGTTCTTGAGGTGTGGCCGCGATCTGAAATTGTTAATGTGAAACTCTTCTTATCGATGGCGCTAATAATTCCTTGTGCCCAATTTCCCTTGCCATCTGCTACTTGGATCTCTTCACCGATCTCCATCCGCATTACCTTGATTGCGTGATGAGCTTCGTCGCCATCAACGACAATTTTGCTGCCATCAGAGATTTCTGGGACGAAGAAGAGGCTCAGCATTAGCGGTGGAATGCCCCTCTAAATTTAGCGAAGAAGCCAGCATCGGCCTTTTCGTCTAAGAGATGAACCGAGACGGTAGAGCCATCCTCTTTACGAAGGGCTGCCAATTTACGGAGGAGTTCTTCCTCCTCTTTGCTGAGCTTTGTTGGTGTCGCAACTTCGAGATGTGCAATCAGATCTCCACGACCACCACCGCGCAAACGGGTGATGCCTAGATCCTTCAAGAGAACTCGATGTCCACTTTGCGTTCCGGGCTTAAAGGAGACGGTCCGTTCGCCATCAAGCGTTTCAATAGTGACTTCTCCACCGAGCGCTGCGGAGGTGACCGGAATAGAGAGTGAGATATGGAGATCGATTCCATCTCTGATGAGGAAGGGATGCTCTCGCTCAACAATTTCAACATAGAGATCACCGGCTGGTCCCCCACCCGGGCCGACTTCACCTTGGCCAGTAAGTTGGATGCGATTGCCAGTCTCAACACCCGCAGGAATCTTTACCTGAATTGTTTTGCGCGCACGCACCCGACCATCGCCGGCGCATTCGCTACATGGTTGCTTAATAACCGAGCCATATCCCTGACAGCTGGCACAAGGTCTGCTCGTCATTACCTGACCAATAAATGAACGCTGCACTTGCTGTACTTCGCCACGACCTTTACAAATATCGCAGGTGCTTGGCTTTGTTCCCGCGCTGCAGCCATTGCCATTGCACTTCCCGCAGGCAATTGCCGTCTCAACTTCAAATTCACGATCAACACCGAAGCACGCTTCAGCGAGATCGACTTCAACTCTAATCAGCGCATCCTGGCCTTCGCGCATCCGGCTACGTGGACCGCGGGAACCTCCGCCGCCAAAGAATGCATCCATGATGTCGCCGAAGCCAAAGTTTGCTCCGCCGCCGCCGAATTGTGAGAACGGATCACCACCACGGTCGTAACTCTGTCGCTTCGCTGGATCACTCAAAACTTCATAGGCAGTAGTGACGCTCTTGAACTTCTCAGCCGATGCGGGATCAGGGTTTACATCAGGGTGTAACTCTCGAGCTAATTTTCGATATGCCTTTTTGATCTCATCTGGTGAGGCATCGCGATCGACCCCAAGTGCGCTGTAGTGATCTGACATTAACGAACTTCTCCATCAAAGAATTTCCCGATGTAGCGCGCAACTGCATGGACTGCTCCCATAG
Organism: Candidatus Nanopelagicaceae bacterium; assembly: GCA_036749135.1. GTDB lineage: Bacteria > Actinomycetota > Actinomycetes > Nanopelagicales > Nanopelagicaceae > PALSA-747. The sequence continues at coordinate 22,593 of DAINZB010000004.1, forward strand.
AGCCCGAATAATCCATGCGAGTTGGTCCAAGAATTCCAACCGCTCCAGCACCGGCACCCATGCTGACCAAACTTGTTGATTGCAGATTGGCAGTTGGTTGCTCTGCCCCAATTTTAACGTTGATGGAAGTACCTGCATCTGCAAGTAACTTGAGCAGAACAACTTGCTCTTCGAGCGCTTCCAAAATTGGGAAGAGATCTGATGCGCTCTCGTGATGTGAGCGAGCGAGATTGGCAGTTCCGGAGAGGACAACTCGATCCTGATCTGGAATCTGAACAATGGCTACTTGATGAGTAATCTGCGCCAACAAGCGCACGGCGCGGCTCGCCACTTCATCGGGTTCAACTGCACCGGACATAAAGTTTTCAATAGCGCGACGTTCGCCGCTAGAAAGTGGCTTGATCTGTGCGATCCGGTCGACGAAGAGTCGGTAACCCTGATTTGTTGGAATTCTTCCGGCGCTGGTGTGAGGTTGGGTAATAAGTCCCGCCTCTTCCAGATGAGCCATATCATTGCGAATCGTCGCAGGCGACACTCCGAGGCTATGTCGTTCAGCGATCGCCTTCGAGCCGACCGGCTCTTGGGTCGTCACATACTCATCGACGATTGCTCGAAGAATCTCTAATTGGCGTTCATGCATGATGCGCCAACTCTACTAGAGGACTAAATCGCGCACGATTCGATCTGCGATCAGGCGACCTTTCCGGGTCAAGGTGAGCGAACCAGCTCTCCACGATTGCGCGTCTAGATCCCCCGAAGCAAGATATCCATCGAGAATTGCAATCTGCTCTGGCGAGAAATCTCGAGTATGAAGACCCTGCGGAATACGCATTAAGAGCATGATCCGCTCACGGGCGATCTCATCCGGAGTCAGGAGCTCTTGCTCCTGCATGGGGCTAGCGTCTTTCTCAAGACGTTCACGGTATGCAGTTGGATGTTTTACATTCCACCATCGGCGCCCATCGATATGTGAGTGGGCACCTGGACCTACTCCCCACCAATTGCTGCCAACCCAGTACGCCATATTGTGGCGAGAGTGCGAGCCGTCCTTCGACCAATTACTTAACTCGTACCAATTCATTCCAGCTTGCGTGAAGGCTTCATCAGCGATGAGATATTTCTCTGCAGTCTCATCATCATCGGGAATTGTTACTTCACCACGTTTCACCTGCGCAGCTAACTTCGTTCCTTGTTCAACGATCAGTGCATAAGCAGAGATATGAGAGATATCGAGTGAGAGTGCAGAACCAATCGTTGCACGCCAATCTTCGATCGTCTCGCCTGGAGTTCCATAGATCAGATCGAGTGAAATCTCTTCAAAACCTACCTCTCGAGCCCATTGCACGACTTTGCCAATATTCTCTGGATTGTGGGTTCGATCGAGCACCGCCAATACATGGGGCACAGCAGATTGCATTCCGATTGAAAGTCGATTAATTCCAACTTCGCGATATCCCTGCAACCGCTCCTTTGTCAGCGTATCTGGATTCGCTTCTAAGGTGATTTCGCAATCTGTGGTGAGCCCGAACTTCTCGCTGATCGCTTGAATAACTCGACCGAGGTCACTCGGTTCCATCAAACTTGGTGTTCCGCCGCCAAAGAAAATTGTTGGAACGTGAGTCGCCTGAGAGGTTTGCCGAGCTTGATCAATTTCTCTGAGCATAAGGTCGATGTAGCCGTGAGAAATCTCGTTGAGCGATGACTCAACTTTGAGTTCTGCCGGTGTGTAGGTGTTGAAGTCACAGTAACCGCAGCGCTTCACGCAGTACGGAATATGGATATAGAACGAGAGCGCCGACGGATCGACAGCGGTAGCCATAGCTACTTCTTCGCCTCTTTTGACTTCTCATCATCGGTTGTTAGAGCAGCGATAAATGCCTCTTGTGGCACTTCCACTCGCCCAACCATCTTCATGCGCTTCTTACCCTCTTTCTGCTTCTCGAGGAGTTTGCGCTTACGAGAGATATCTCCGCCATAACACTTAGCAAGAACATCTTTACGGATCGCTCGAATTGATTCGCGAGCGATGATGCGAGAGCCAATTGCTGCCTGAATCGGGATCTCAAATTGTTGACGAGGAATGAGCTCGCGCAATTTAGTCGTCATCATCACGCCATAGCTATAGGCCTTTTCTCGGTGAACGATGGCACTGAAGGCATCGACCTTCTCGCTCTGAAGCAAGATATCAACCTTAACGAGGTCACCTTCTGCTTCTCCGATTGGTTCGTAATCGAGCGATGCATAACCACGCGTACGTGATTTCAATTGATCAAAGAAGTCAAAGACAATTTCAGCGAGCGGAAGTGTGTAACGAATCTCTACGCGATCTTCAGAGAGGTAATCCATGCCGAGAAGCGTTCCGCGACGCTGTTGGCAGAGCTCCATAATTGCGCCGATAAATTCAGAGGGAGCAAGGACTGTGGCGCGCACAATCGGCTCTTCAACCTTCATGATCTTGCCATCAGGGAATTCGCTTGGATTGGTAACGATAAGTTCTTTTCCGCTGTCATCCGTGACTCGATAGACCACGTTTGGTGCGGTAGAAATAAGTGCCAGGCCAGCTTCGCGCTCTAACCGCTCGCGAACAATCTCCATATGGAGCAGACCGAGGAAGCCACATCGGAATCCAAATCCCAAAGCTGCTGAATTTTCCGGTTCAAATACGAGAGCGGCATCATTGAGTTGCAACTTATCCAGCGCTTCACGGAGCATCGGATACTCCGCGCCATCGAGTGGGAAGAGTCCAGAGAAGACCATCGGACGTGGATCTTTATAGCCAGAGAGCGCTTTATCGGTTGGCCGTTGGTAGTTCGTCACGGTATCGCCGACGCGCGATTGGCGAACATCTTTCACGCCAGTGATGAGATAACCCACCTCACCGACGCCAAGGCCCTTGCTAGCAACTGGTTCTGGCGAGATAACGCCAACTTCGAGCATCTCGTGGCGAACGCCAGTCGAAAACATTTGAATCTGATCGCGCGTAGAGAGATGACCATCAACAACGCGAACATAAGTAACAACGCCGCGATAGGAATCGTAGACAGAGTCAAAGATCAACGCGCGTGCCGGCGCATCGGGATCGCCGACCGGTGCAGGAATCTGCTTCACGATCTGATCGAGAAGCTCTTCAACGCCAGCGCCAGTCTTACCTGATACTCGGAGACAATCTTCCGGCTGACAACCGATCAACTTTGCGAGCTCTTCAGCGAACTTCTCAGGTTGCGCAGCGGGAAGATCAATCTTGTTGAGAACCGGAATAATTGTCAGATTGTTCTCCATCGCAAGATAGAGATTTGCCAGCGTCTGCGCTTCGATACCTTGTGCGCAATCAACAAGGAGAACGGCACCCTCACAGGCAGCGAGCGATCGTGAAACTTCATAAGTGAAGTCAACGTGACCAGGTGTATCGATCATATTGAGGATGTACTCATTGCCGTCGATACCCGAACGCCAAGGCAGTCGAACCGCCTGAGATTTAATGGTGATTCCGCGTTCACGTTCAATATCCATGCGATCGAGATATTGGGCGCGCATATTGCGCTGCTCAACCACTTCAGTGATGCCGAGCATGCGATCAGCGAGCGTTGATTTGCCGTGATCGATATGGGCAATGATGCAGAAATTGCGAATCTGCGCAGGATTTGTCTGTGAAGGCTGTGGCGCCTTTGCTAATGGAATCGCAGGCATAACTACCTACCGACCTTGAAGTTCTAGGTTCTTCTGCTTCGAGGTATTACTTAGAAGCTTTGTTGGCTTGCTTTGCAAGCGCTGACTTCTTATTTGCAGCAGAGTTTGCGTGGATAACACCCTTGGTTACGGCAACATCGAGTGTCTTCGTTGCTACGCGAAGCTCTTCCTTGATTGCAGTCTGATCTCCAGCAGCAACAGCATCTTTGAAGCGGCGGATAGCGGTCTTGAGGCCTGAGCGAGCTGACTTGTTGCGTGCCTGAGCCTTCTCATTGGTCTTAATACGCTTGATCTGCGACTTGATATTTGCCACGTGGAGATTACCTTTTCTAAAAATTACCCGGCCCTTGTGGGCGCGGTGAAGGGGAAAGGCTATCAGCCGAGGGCGCCTCCCCTCAAACTGGGTTCAGATCGCTCTAACGAGCAGATCTCCCCCGAGCTATCTCCAGGATGCAGCGCTCCAAGGCGTAGCCAGGGTCGGCCGAGGCACCTTTGATATCGGCGTCGGCTTGCGCGAGGGTGGCGACCGCAGCGCTCAGCGTTGCCGGGTTCCAGCCTTGGAGTTGGCGGCGAGCCTTATCGATCTGCCAAGGCGGCAATCCAAGCGAGCCAGCAAGGTCAAAGGATTTCACTCCCCTGCTCGCACCTGAGACCTTAGCAAGGGTGCGGATTGAAGAAGCGAGTGCTGAAGTAATCAATACTGGATCAACGCCGCTCGTGAGCGCCTGTCGAAGTGTGATGAGCGCAAGGTCGGTCTTGCCATCAAGAGTCGCATCAGCCACATCAAAGCCGGTTGTTTCAACCCGACCGCGTTGAAACTTTTCAACATCATCGACATCAATCGTTTTGCCAGCGGCGGTATCAGATGCAAGTTGTGAGGCCGCACCACTCAACTCTCGGAGATCAGAGCCGAGCGCATCAACGAGCGCCTGAACAGCATCAACGGTGATCTTTCGACCTGCGCGAGCGAATTCATCGTGAACAAACTGTGCCTTATCCCCATCCTTTTTGATGGTGTCGGCTTGAACGATCTCAGGTTTGAGTTTCTTCACCTTATCGAGCAGAGCTTTACCCTTTACGCCGCCCTTATGCCAGAGCACAAGATGAACACTCTCATCTGGATTTGTTAAATATTCAGTGATCTCTTCCTGAAGCTCTTGAGCAAGTTCTTGAATCTCGCGCAAGATAATTGTTCGATCTTCACCAAAGAGTGAAGGTGCGAGGGCATCGGTTATCGCGCCCAGTTCAATTTCGCCACAATCAAGTTGGGTAGTTGTAGCTGTGGGTCGGGATGCAATGACGGCGGCGATCGCACGGTCGGCGAGAATTGATTCGCCACCCTGGATCAGCGTTAGCCCCATGAGATCTCCCACCATCGTTTCTTCTGAGTGCTGATCTTAAGGTCTGAACTGACCGAGATGGCGCCGTCTCGATCGGTTCGATAGACCTTTATTCCGCGCTCTTCTAGCGCCGCGATTGTGCTCGCCGCCGGATGGCCATAGGGATTTCCAGCTCCGACACTTATCAGGGCAATCTTCGGATGAAGAAGATCGAAGAGAGCCAGATCTTGATAGGCCGATCCGTGATGACTCACCTTCATGAGATCAACAGTGTGGACAAGACCACTTGCGGCGATCTCCTCCTGGGCCGGCGGTTCCGTATCTCCTGATGTGTAGAAGGTGAGCTTTCCAATCGATATCAGCAGAGCGATACTTGAATTATTAATACCAGAGCCATCTCCGGGAAGTGATGGCAACTTCTCTATCTCTGATCTGGGCCATAGCACTGAGATTGCAACGGAACCAACAGGAGCACTAAATCTCAGACTCTCCCCTTGATGGACGATGGTGATCGCTCTCCCCTTCAAGAGATCCATCGTCTGTTGGTATTCAAAGGTTGGTTGTGGATTATTAGTTACCCAGATCTGACCGATAGACCGGTGATCCAGAACTCCTGAAAGTCCATTGACGTGATCAGCGTGATAGTGGGTAAGTACTAGTAACGGAATTCTCGAGATATGTAGACTTTTTAAACAAGAATCCATCAGCGCTGGATCAGGGCCAGTATCAATCACTATCGCGTTGCCGTTCCCCAAATTCACAACGGCGCCATCGCCCTGCCCAACGTTGCAATTCACAATCAGCCAGGACTTGCCAGGCCAACTCAATGCAGAAGTCAGATGGGCGACCACAATAACAAGTAATAGCCCGATCAAAATTCGCCAATGACGTCGCGTTACAAGTACAAGAATTAAGAGAGCTATCGCAGCTCCGAGAAAACTCTTAGGCAGCTTTATGAGGGGTAATGAACCCAGAGTATGCGCGATCACAACAACCCAACCAGCAAAGGGTTTACATACGAGCAATAGCAGGTGCGTAACCAATGGAGTGATTGGCGAGATCAGTGCTGCTACGAATCCAATAATGGTGATCGGGCCAACAACTTCAGAGACAAGAAAATTAGCCGGCAGTGCGACCAGGCTAAATTGACCAGAGATCGCGATAATGAGTGGAGTACAGAAGATCGTCGCTGCGATCGGAATAGTCATCAACTCGACGAGCTTTTCATGACGAATATAGCGAGCGAAGAATTCAGTGAGTACTGGGGCGAGAATCAAAATTCCTGCGGTGGCGCTGACCGAGAGCGCAAAACCAGGATCTATCGCTTGAAATGGATCAGCCAGAATCAGAAAGGCAATGGCGAGACCAAGTGCTGGCAAGGCCGAACTTCGCTCTCCGCGTGCTCTGCCTATGAGCAGGACTGAAGTCATTACCGATGCTCGTAGCACCGATGGCGAGGGTCGTACCAAGAATATGAAGGTAATGAGAACTACGGCGGTAATAACCAGCCGGGTAGAAAGACGCTTTACGAGAAATTGAAGCACCCAGAGAAGAAATGCGGCGATGATCGCGAAGTTTTCTCCGCTTACCGCGGTGAGATGTGTAAGGCCTGCTCGTCTCATATCGGTAATGAAACTCGAACTTTCTAGCGAGGTATCGCCAAGTACCAACCCGGGAATCAGCGCACCACTTGCGCCGCCGATCCGTAGTGCCTCTCGTCGGAATGAATCTCGAATCTGCCCTGCGACCTTATTAAGGGGATCGGTTGCCGAGATCTGCACCAGAGTCGGACGCGCTGCAATCAGAGCGGCAACTCTGCGCTCTGATGTCGAAAATACCTTTCCGGTTCCAGAGATCACAGACCCGGGCAGGAAGTGCACTCTGCGAGCACTCGATATTCGCACCGGTAGATGTAGCGAGTACTCATGGCCATCGATCACGCCATGGTTCAACGTCGACCGAAAGGTTGTACTCGGTGCATGAATTCGCGAACCTACAACTTTGCTCTGCCCAAGAACCGGGTCGGTATCAACCGTTGCGATAAAGGAGATTTCATGCGCAGATCGCAACGGTGAATGCGCAAGTGCTTGGATCCGAAGCAAACTGCCACTCGCACCTACAAGAAAGGCTGCAATCAAGAGAAGATAAGTAGTGCGCTTGCCGCTCCGAACCACAGGACTACTCCGAGAATAATCAGAGCTAGATGCGAAGTTGTGATTTCACGATTGCGAATTTTGCTTTTCCAAATCCAGGCACTTTAGCGATCTCCTCAATGGCGGTGAACTTTCCATGCGTAGTTCTGTAAGCGATGATCTTTGCTGCCATTACTGGACCTACTCCAGCAAGGACCTCTAGTTGAGCAGCAGTTGCGCTATTGATATTGACGATCGCAGTACTACTCTTGCCCCGCTTGCCACTTGCTTTCGATGAACTTGCAACAACAGGTGGAGCTCCAACAACAATCTGTTCGCCATCGACCAAAATATGGGCAAGATTGATATCGGTAAGGGCAACACCCTTCAGCGCTCCACCTGCTGCGGCGATGGCATCGGCTGCTCGGGATCCAGTTGGCAATGTGTAAATATTGGGATGGAGAACCTTGCCAGCAACATCGACCACGATCGTTGATGGAGTTGGCGAAGTGGTAGCCATCGGGGCAAGTGAAATGGTCGGCTTCGGAGATGGCGATGCATTTCCTTGTGCGAGTGAGAAGAAAAGCGCACCAATCGCAAGTGATCCACCTAAGACGATATAGATCAGGCGACGTTGAACATCAGTTAATTCTGGAATCTCAAACATGGCCTCAAAATATTCGAGCGCCATTCTTTACGTGGGGCCGTGCTGCCGCCTTGTGTATTAAATGACGATGTTGACAAGCTTTGGAGCGCGAACGATCGTCTTCGCAATCGCCTGGCCACCAATAGCGGCAATGATCTCAGAATTCTGCAGAGCTAACTTCTCAAGATCGGCATCTGAGATATGTGGTGAGACCTCAATGCGGTCCTTGATCTTGCCGTTTACTTGAAGGATCGCCACAACGGCATCTTCTTGAAGGAGCGCAGGATCAATTGTTGGCCAACCGGCAAGAGCGACTGATGGTTGATGGCCTAAGAGCGACCACATCTCTTCAGCGGTAAATGGTGCAACAAGTGAGAGTGAGATTGCAATCGCCTCTGCTGCTTCTCTCACAGCCGGATCAGCCCCGCCGCAACCGCTATCGATCGCCTTACGTGTTGCATTCACGAGCTCCATGGTGCGCGCGACTGCGACGTTGAAGCGGTAAGTCTCGACAGCAAGTGAGATATCGCGTAGAGACTTATGCGTGATCTTGCGGAGTGCGAGATCGCCTGTGGCGAAATCAACGCCAGCAGCACTTGTGACATCTTGAGAGATACGCCAAGCACGGTTGAGGAATTTGAGTGATCCCGATGGCGAAACGTCAGCCCAGTCAATGTCATCCTCTGGCGGTCCAGCAAAGATCAATGAGATGCGAACTGCATCAACGCCATGGGTGTCGAGCTGCTCAGATAGGCGAACTAGATTTCCGCGACTCTTGGACATCGCAGATCCATCCATCAAGACCATACCCTGATTGAGCAGACGTGTGAATGGCTCGGTGAAGTTCAGCAGTCCAATGTCATGCAAGACCTTGGTAAAGAAGCGCGAGTACAGCAGATGCAAGATTGCGTGAGTTACGCCGCCAACGTATTGATCAACTGGCGCCCATTGCTCAACAAGCTGCTTATCAAATGCCTGTGCTGCATCATTGGGATTGGTGTAACGAAGGAAGTACCACGATGAATCAACGAAGGTATCCATAGTGTCGGCATCGCGCTTCGCAGGCTTGCCACATTGCGGACAGGCAACGTTTACCCAATCAGCAGCCGCACCGAGCGGAGATGTGCCGGCAGGCTTCAAATCCAAACCTTGAGCGCTCGGAAGAGCAACCGGGAGTTCGCTCTCTGGGACTGCAACTTCACCACATGAATCGCAATGAATAATAGGAATAGGTGTTCCCCAGAAACGCTGGCGCGAGATCAGCCAGTCGCGGAGGCGGTAGTTCTTCGCAGCTTTTCCAAGTTTCTTGGCAGCTAACTCTTCTGTGATCGAAGCAATCGCCTCACTCTTGGAGAGACCATTGAGCGATCCAGAGTTAATAAGGGTGCCATCACCGACGGTTGCGATGCCGGTAGCAGAAGGATCTTCCTCATCCGTTGCAACAACGACGCGAACGGGAAGCTTCATCGCCTTGGCAAAATCTAGGTCGCGCTGATCATGAGCTGGTACCGCCATGATTGCGCCAGTTCCATAATCGGCAAGGACATAATCCGATGCCCAGATTGGCAACTTTTCGCCATTGACTGGATTGATCGCATAGCGATTAAGGAAGATACCGCTCTTCGGACGATCCGTTGCTAAGCGATCAATATCGCTTGCAGCTTTAACGCTCTCGAGATACTTAGCAAACTCAGCTTCGACCCCACTACCGGCAACGAGGTCTGCCGCAAGGAGTGAATCGACTGCAACGACCATAAAGGTTGCGCCATACAAAGTATCGGGACGAGTTGTGTAAATAGTTACTGGTTCTGTTCGTCCTTCAATCTCAAAGGTGACCTCTGCACCGATAGATCGACCGATCCAGTTACGTTGCATCTGCAAGACCTTCTCAGGCCACTTGCCTTCGAGTTGATCCATATCGTCGAGGAGGCGATCGGCATAATCCGTAATCTTGAAGTACCACTGATTGAGCTTCTTCTTCGTAACTGCAGTATCACAACGCTCACAGAGTCCAGCAACAACCTGTTCATTGGCAAGAACAGTCTGGCAATTTGGGCACCAGTTAACTGGTGAATCTTTGCGATAGGCCAAGCCCTTCTTGTACATCTGCAAGAAGATCCATTGATTCCATTTGTAATACTCAGGGTCACTGGTGTGGAGTACGCGATCCCAGTCGAATGAGCAGGCATATCGACGCATCGATGCTTTCTGTACTGCAATGTTCTCGTAGGTCCAGTCGCGTGGATCAGAACCGCGTTTGATCGCAGCATTCTCTGCCGGAAGGCCAAATGAATCCCACCCAATCGGGTGCATGACATTGAATCCCTTTTGTACCCAATAACGGGCAATCACATCGCCCATTGCATAGGCCTCTGCGTGACCCATATGAAGATCGCCAGATGGGTATGGGAACATATCTAATACATAACGCTTTGGTCTGGAGTCATCTGCTCGTCCAGATTTAAATGGTTCGAGCTTGTCCCAGATAGGAAGCCACTTCGCCTCTACGCCGTGGATGTCGTATGCCTCGTGTTCAGCCATGACGCACACTCCCCTCCACTAATAACTCTGCTCTCAATTTTCCCACGTTACGCCGGTGAGCTCTTCACTCACTTCCCAAAGATTCTTTGCAAGGGTCTGATCATAGGCGAGAGCTTTTCCATGGGTGAACTTTGGCGTTCCCCGCATTTCGCCAAGGCCACGTGGGCCAAGATAAGAGGCGCCGAGAATATTCGGATAAGTCGCAGCAGCGAGGATCGGGTATGCGCCTTCAAGCGGAGTCTGAGCGAGAAGTGCGCTTGTTGCGATCATCGCCTTCGCCTGAAAACTCCGGCCAGCCATCATGGGTCCCACTTTTTGGAGATTGGTATTTGCCCACCCTGGGTGTGCGGCGATCGAGATGAAGTTCCACTTCTCACGGAGGCGTCGTCGCTCAATCTCATTTACAAAGAGCAGGTTGGCAAGTTTGCTATCGCCATATGCCGACCATGGCGAGTACTTACCTTTACCAAGTGCGCGCGTGCGGATCTCATCCTTGCTGTGATCGCCAAAAGTTCCAAGGCGATGTGCTTGTGATGCAACGGAGATAAGGCGATCTTTAATCTGATTTTTAATGAGGCCAGCAAAGGCAAAATGGCCGAGGTGATTCGTACCGAGTTGCATCTCAAAGCCATCTGCAGTGAGTCGATAAGGAATCGCCATTACGCCCGCATTCAAAATCACGACATCGAATTCCGTCGTGATCGATGTAGCGCAATCGCGGATTGATGCCAGATTTGCAAGATCAAGTTCAATGAGATGCGCTGCGCCAGAACTCTCCTGTGCGCGAGCTCCCTTTTTTGGATCGCGTGCCGTGATTGTGACTTCGCCACCTTTTGCAGTGAGTGCGGTTGCAGCAGCAAGGCCTAGGCCACTTGTTCCACCAGTAATGAGAAACTTCTTACCGGATTGATCGCCCATATTGACATTGGTCCAGGCCTCTGGAATCTGGAAGCCGGAGTCGCGATATCTGTTCATAGAGTGGAGCTGAGGGGACTTGAACCCCTGACCCCCTGCATGCCATGCAGGTGCGCTACCAGCTGCGCCACAGCCCCGTGTGTACGAGGATCGAAGAGTATCTAACTACCGGACTCGTTGCCAAAGTTAGGCTCAGGAATAGAGCCAGCATTATGTTCTGTGAGGAACCACTTCCCCAATGAGTTCTTCTCTAAGACCGACCACGATGCGTTCGATAGTCCGCCGAGTGCGCTCCACTTTTCAAAGGGGAGGTCGAGAATTGAACCAAGGATGCAGCGGGCCGTACCACCATGTGTAACGAAGACAACCGTCCCAAGAGCGGACTCCATCTCGCGATCAATCACTACTCGAGCGCGTGCGGCAACCTCTGATCGACGCTCACCAATCTGCCCAGCAGGCACATCAGCGCCATGGAGCCAACCAAGGAAGTTTTCATGATCGGCTGCGCGATTCTCTTCGCCCGTCCGACCCTCCCAATTGCCACCGTTGGTCTCACGCAATCCGGCATCGATAATGGTCGCAACTCCTGCGAGGTTTGAGAGTGCAGATGCAGTCTCCTGTGTCCGAGTTAAATCACTCGAGACGATCTTGATGGGATTCATACCGATTAAAACTTTTGCAGCATGCTCAACTTGGAAGCGGCCAACAGCATTCAGCGCAATATCCGTATGACCCTGGAATCGATTCTCAATATTCCAATCAGTTTGACCGTGGCGCCAGAGAACGATTCTTGGTTGTGACATAGAGAGTTTTATCGAGCTTCTTGAATAACCAACGGAAGACGTGGGCAGTCGTTCCAGAGACGATCGAGCATGTAGAAGTTACGGAGCTCTTGCGTCTGGATATGAACAACGAGATCTGAGTAATCCAACAGGATCCACTGACCCTTGCCCTCTTTGCGGATTGGCTTCTCACCAATCTTTGCCAGCTCCTCAAAGACACCATCTGCAATTGCCTCTGCCTGACGATCAGTTGCTGCTGTTGCAATAAGAAAAACTTCAGAGAGGAGCAACTGTTCTGTCATATCCAATGCGACGATATCTGTGCCGAGTTTCTCAGAGATTGCATCTGCTGCGAGCTGGGCGAGATTCGAGACTGCACTACTTGCTGCCATATAAGCCATTTTCTTTGATGTAGGTTCGAACCGATGGCGAGAGCATCGGTGCTAAATCTGCGCGCTTGGCAATCGCTTCGCGCACCTGTGTTGCGCTGATGTCGAGCGCATTGATCTCAACTTCAGTAAAACCAGATTTACCCTGACCCGGGCGCTTTACAACGAGAATTTCAACTACCTTCTGAAGCGCATCGGCGCGGTACCACTGATCCAACTTGGCAGCAGCATCACTACCGAGAATGAGTGTGAAGGTATCTCGTGGATAGATCATTCGAAGTTGATTGATCGTATCGATGGTGAAAGTTGGGCCCGATCGATTGACCTCAAGATCTAAGACCGAGACCTTCTCTTGAAGGGAATCTGGAAGATCGCCGAGCGCAGCTGTACACATCTCGACTCGATGAGCGCCACTTGCCGCTGGCTTATCAGTGCGCAGGCGCGGCTGACCAGATGGAATAAGAAAGAGTGAATCGAAGCGTGATTCAACGGCTGAGAGAATTCGGAGATGGCCCTGATGAATCGGGTCGAATGTTCCTCCGAGGATACCTATCTGAGCGATGGGATTACTCGCGGTCTAAGCGGAGAACGAGATAGAGCAAGAAGCTCAAGGTTCCGAAGGCGAAGAGCCCAAAGAAGATTGGTGATGCTGGGAGGTGGCGAACTGCACCTTCTGCGTGAATGTGGAGTGACTTCAACATGCGAGAACTCTACCGAACTTTTCTTGCCAAGCAGCGCTAGCTATCGCCCTCAGGCCTGCCCTGCCAGCAAGCGTTTAAAGCCAGCCTCATCGAGGATTGGCACTCCAAGTTCGGCAGCCTTATCCGCTTTTGAGCCGGCTGCCTCTCCCACCACAACATAATCAGTCTTCTTGGAGACAGATGATGATGCCTTTCCACCATGGAGAGCGATAACTTCAGAGACACCATCGCGAGTGAAATCCACGAGTGATCCAGTTACAACAATCGTGAGACCCGCAAGGGTTTGCGGTGTTGTGTTCTCACGCACCTCTTCCACAGTTCTAACCCCGGCGCGGCTCCACTTTTCAATAATTGCTCGATGCCAATCAATACCAAACCACTCGACGATTGAGTCAGCGATCACTGGACCTACGCCATCAATCGCCGCAAGATCACTCGCAGGTAACTCCGAAATCTTCGCGAGCGATTGGAAATTAATTGCGAGCGCTTGTGCCGCAGTGGGTCCGACATGTCTAATGGAGAGCGAGACGATGACTCGCCAGAGTGGTCGAGATTTAGCACCTTCGAGTGCCGCTAAGAACTTTGTGGCATTGGCCCCAAGTTCGCCATCCTTCTTTCTGAAGAATTCAGATCTCTTCAAATCGTCAGTGGTGAGATCAAAGAGGTCACCTTCATCAGAAACTAATGCGCTCTCCAAAAGTGCGGTCGCTGCCTCGTAACCAAGGACATCGATATCCAGCGCAGAGCGTGACCCGATGTAGTAAAGACGCTCACGAAGCTGGGCCGGACAGTTTCGAGTATTAGGGCAGCGAATATCGACATCGCCTTCACTCATCGCTCGAAGCGTTGTTCCGCAATCTGGACACTCCGTTGGCATTACCCATTCATACTCATCGCCAGTTCTTCGCTCGACGACCGCACCGAGAACTTCCGGAATAACATCGCCAGCCTTACGAATAAGAACGGTATCCCCGATCAAGATTCCCTTTCGGGTTACCTCTTGAGCATTATGGAGCGTCGCATTTGTTACCGTCGATCCAGCAACCAGCACCGGCTCCATATGTGCAAAGGGAGTTACGCGCCCGGTGCGACCAACGCTCACCTTGATATCGAGCAGCTTTGTCGTGACTTCTTCCGGTGGATATTTAAAGGCGATCGCCCACTTTGGTGCCCGTGAAGTGAAACCAAGCTCATCCTGTAGCGCTATTTCATTTACCTTTACTACTGCGCCATCGATCTCATGTTCGAC
>DAINZB010000005.1:0-2573 GCA_036749135.1 Candidatus Nanopelagicaceae bacterium
TTGCGGTACACAATGCCTAGAGATCTATCCATTAAGAGCGTTCTTGTTATCGGTTCCGGACCGATCGTGATTGGCCAAGCCTGCGAATTTGATTACTCTGGAACGCAAGCCTGTCGAGTCCTCCGTGAAGAGGGGATTCGAGTCATCTTGATCAACTCAAATCCGGCAACGATCATGACCGACCCTGAGTTCGCCGATGCAACCTATATCGAGCCAATCACTCCAGAAATCATTGAGAAGATTCTCGAGAAGGAACGCCCAGATGCGGTGCTCGCGACCTTGGGCGGACAGACAGCTTTGAATGCTGCCATGCAACTGTATGAGCGTGGCTCCTTTGAAAAATATGGCACCAAGCTGATCGGAGCGAATGTCGACGCGATTAACCGCGGTGAAGATCGTGAAACTTTTAAGGGAATCGTTGCAAAGGTTGGGGGAGACTCCGCTAAATCGATCATCGCTCATTCGATGCAAGAGTGTTTAGCAGGTGTAGAAGAGCTCAAATATCCGGTCGTTGTTCGCCCTTCATTCACAATGGGTGGATTGGGTTCAGGAATCGCTTACAACCAAGCTGAGTTGGAACTTATCGCTGGGGCCGGACTCCGCCATAGTCCGACAACTGAAGTTCTCCTTGAAGAATCCATCATTGGGTGGAAAGAGTACGAACTCGAGGTCATGCGGGATCATAAGGATAACGTCGTCATCGTCTGTAGCATCGAAAATTTCGATCCGATGGGCGTTCACACGGGTGACTCAATCACGGTAGCGCCAGCAATGACTCTCACAGATGTTGAGTACCAGAAGTTGCGCGACCTCTCGATCGAGATTATTCGTGAAGTCGGAGTTGCCACTGGCGGATGTAATATTCAATTTGCGGTAAATCCCAAGGATGGCCGAATCATTGTCATCGAGATGAACCCACGAGTATCCCGCTCTTCTGCTCTCGCATCAAAGGCAACAGGTTTCCCGATCGCAAAAATCGCGACGAAATTGGCAATTGGGTACAGCCTTGATGAGATCCAGAACGATATTACGAAGTCAACACCCGCTTCCTTCGAACCCACTCTGGATTATGTCGTTGTAAAAGTTCCTCGCTTTGCCTTTGAGAAGTTCCCGGAAGCTGATGAACGCCTGACAACAACGATGAAATCTGTCGGCGAGGCAATGGCCATCGGTCGGAGTTTCCCAGAAGCGCTTCAAAAGGCACTTCGCTCGGTTGAAAAGAAGGGGATGAGTTTCTCGTGGGGAACAGATGCTGCTCTACGTGGTGAACTCCTGGAGCAGATTAAGATTCCAACGGAATATCGCCTCCAACAGGTTCAAAAGGTGATGAGTCTGGGTGCAAGCGTCGATGAGGTATTTGCTCAGACAAAGATCGACCCATGGTTCCTCTCACAAATTCAGCTCATCAATGAGATGGCCGATTCGATCAAGAGTGCCGCTGAACTTTCTGAAGTGCTGATCCGCAGCGCAAAACGCCTTGGCTTCTCCGACGCACAACTAGCCTCACTCCGCAATATCTCTGAGTCCGAGATTAGATTGACCAGAGAACGACTCAATATTCGACCGGTCTACAAGACGGTAGATACATGTGCTGCAGAATTTGAAGCGCATACGCCGTACCACTACTCCTCATATGACCAGGAAACAGAAGTACGATCCCGCACCAAACCTGCCGTCTTTATTCTCGGCAGTGGTCCCAATCGAATCGGCCAAGGAGTGGAGTTCGATTACTCCTGCGTCCACGCTGCCTTCGCGCTTCGCGAGGCTGGGTATGAAACGATTATGGTGAATTGCAATCCAGAGACGGTTTCCACTGATTACGACACATCTGATCGACTCTACTTTGAGCCGCTCACGCTCGAGGATGTCCTTGAAGTAATCCATGCTGAAACCCAAGCCGGTCCAGTACTTGGAGTGATCGCCCAACTTGGTGGCCAGACTCCTCTTGGACTTGCTCGCGGACTTCTCGACGCCGGAGTAACAATCCTCGGTACATCCCCGCATGCAATTGATTTAGCTGAAGATCGCGGTGAATTCGGCAAAATTCTCGCAATCAGTAATCTAAAGGCGCCCGAATTTGGAATGGCTAATACCTTCGAAGAGGCGAAGAAGATTGCCAAAGAAATTACCTACCCAGTCTTAGTACGCCCATCATTTGTCCTCGGTGGTCGCGGTATGGAGATCGTCTATGACGATGAATCGCTCGAAGAGTTCATCGTAAAGGCGACGGAGATTACTCCAAATCACCCTGTTTTGATCGATAGATTCCTCGATGATGCGATCGAGATTGACGTTGATGCGCTTTATGATGGCACAGAACTCTTCTTGGGTGGAGTCATGGAGCATATTGAAGAAGCAGGAATTCACTCAGGTGACTCAGCCTGCGTCCTTCCAAGTTTTACTCTTGACGCTTCCAAGATTGCGGAGATTCGAGAAGCAACCCACAAGATTGCTCTCAATGTCGGAGTGCGTGGCCTCATCAATATTCAGTATGCGATCACGAGAGATGGCACGTTGTACGTTATCGAAGCAAATCCGCGAGCATCTCGAACAGTTCCCTTTGTCAGTAAAGC
>DAINZB010000005.1:2673-5724 GCA_036749135.1 Candidatus Nanopelagicaceae bacterium
GAGCCTTCTCGTGCGCTCTCGGATCTGGGCTTCACGCTCTTTACGACAGCCGGAACGCACGATTATCTCTCTTCTCATGGAGTTCAATCTCGCCAAGTTCGAAAGAACTCAGATTCCCAATCTGATGGACTTTCAGCTGTAGATATCATCACAACATCAATGGTTGACCTTGTGATTAATACGCCACTCGGCAGGGGATCACGGCAAGATGGTTGGTTAATTCGAACTGCTTCCGTTCAACGTTCGATTCCCATCATCACGACGATCGCTGGATTTAAAGCGGCGGTTGAGGGCATCCGCGAAATGCAAAGCAGAGAATTTGATATTGAATCGCTACAAGAGTGGCAGGCAGGAGCCGGGCGATGAACTCGAGAGCGGCTCAAATCTCCGCAGAACTTATAAGCAATAAAAAGGTTGGCGCCTATCACCATATGGTCTTCTCCGTTGGTGATTTAGCGGCTCAAGCCCGACCAGGAAACTTTGTCGCTATCGCTGTAGGTGGTGAGAGTTCAGCGATGGTTCTCCGAAGGGCCTTTGCGATCTACCGATCAACGGAGAAGGGACCCCAAGGAGGTCTCATTGAACTCGTTGTTGCACCTCACGGTCAAGGTAGTCGTTGGTTAACCGCACTCGAACCTCACGCCGTGGTCGATATGGTCGCACCTCTTGGAACGCATTTTGGTATCCCTACAGAACCGGTGCGAGCGCTCCTCGTTGGTGGCGGTTATGGAAGCGCACCACTCTTTGGTCTTGCAGAGCTCTTGAAGAGTCGGGGTTGTCGAGTAGATATGGTCCTTGGCGCAAGTACCGCCGCAAAGATCTATGCTCCGCTCGACGGTAAACGTTCTGTTTCGAGTCTGACTCTCACAACCGATGACGGAAGCACTGGCATCAAGGGACAGATCACTGATGTTCTTCCTAAACTCATCGAAGAGAATGAGATTGAGATCATCTACTCATGTGGTCCAATGGGCATGCTTCAAGCAATCACTGCCATAAGCGATAGTTATGGAATTTTGCATCAATGCGCCGTCGAAGAATCAATGGCCTGTGGAATCGGTGTCTGCATGACCTGTGTTCTTCCGGTAAAGGGAGATGATGGTGTTATCCGTATGCTCCGCTCCTGTATCGATGGACCGGTAATGGATGGGTCGCGCGTTATTTGGGATAGCAAACGACGTATTCCGGAAGGGACTTTCGGCGCATGAGCTTCTCATTTGCAGCATCACTCGGTAGCGCACAACTTCCAAATCCGATATTAACCGCCAGCGGCTGTGCGGGCTCTGGTAAAGAACTCTCTCAATTCTTCCCATTGACTGAGTTGGGTGCGATCGTCACCAAGTCGATCATGATCAAGCCACGAAGCGGTCGTGCAACTCCACGAATGGCCGAAACTCCAAGTGGAATGCTCAATTCGATCGGACTTCAAGGACCGGGAGTGGATTACTTCCTAGAGAATGACATTCCATGGCTCGCTGCACAAGGCGCACGAACCTTTGTCAGTATTGCGGGTGAAACCGTCGAAGATTACGCGGTACTTGCGAGAAAGATGCGCAATCTTCCCGGCGTAGTGGGAATCGAAGTAAATATTTCATGTCCCAATGTTGAAAATCGAGGAATGGTCTTCTCTTGCCATCCAGAGACAGCCCGTGCTGCGATTGAGGCGGTCCGAAGAAATATCGGGGGAGAGTTGCCAATCATTGCCAAACTTTCTCCTGATGTAACAGATATCGTGGCGATCGCTAAAGAGGTGTCACACGCCGGTGCAGATGGCGTCGCACTGATCAACACTCTCCTTGGGATGGTTATTGATACGAACTCAATGTTCCCTAAATTGGCACAGAAGACCGGTGGACTTAGTGGTCCCGCGATTCGTCCTGTGGCAGTGAGAGCGGTCTATCAAGTGCACGCAGCCCTTCCACACTTGCCGATCTTGGGAATGGGTGGCATTACATCTGGTCGCGATGCCTTCGAATTCATCCTGGCGGGAGCTCATGCTGTCTCAGTTGGTACTGCCACATTTGGAAATCCAACGGCTGTTATCAAGGTAAAGCAGGAATTAGAAGAGATCCTCATCGAAAAGGGTTTCAATTCCCTTAATGAAGCAATCGGTTTCGCCCATAGAGAGGTCCTTCCATGAATCCACTGATCCTTGCCCTAGATACCGACAATCTCGATACTGCTTGCTCATGGATTGAAGCGACCAATGAATCCATTAAGACATATAAAGCTGGTCTCGAATTCTTCTTAACTTTTGGCGAAAAGGGCATCGAGAGGTTACGAAGTGCTGGTGAATTCGATCTCTTTTTGGATCTCAAATTGCACGATATTCCAAATACAGTGGCGAGTGCGACTAAAGCAATCTCGCATATCAAACCAAAGTTTCTTACCGTTCATGCATCCGGTGGATCGGAGATGGTCGCTGCCGCCGCTACCGCTGCTCCTTCGATCGATATCACCGCGGTAACAATCCTCACCTCGCTCACCGCTGAGAATGTCCAGGCGATTGGTTACTCCCAGCCTCCGCTCGAATCTGCCATCAACCTTGCCTCACTCGCTGTTGACTCTGGCGCGCGGGCGATCGTTTGCTCACCTTTAGAGGTTTCATCGATAAGAGAGCGCATCGGTAGAGAGACGACCATCATTACTCCCGGTGTTCGACCCGCAGGAAGTTCCCTCGGTGATCAAAATCGAGTCATGACTCCTCGAGATGCAATCAAGGCCGGTTCAACCTATCTTGTTATAGGTCGTCCAATAACATCTCTTTACAGCGAAGGTCTAGGTGCGATGAGTGCAAAGGCTCGGGAGATTCTCGATGACGCCACTTCCGCCTAAACTCTCACCAGAAGAGCGAGCAGCAGCAAATAGTGCGGCAATAGCCGCTCGGCAAGTTCGAGCGGCAGCAAAGAAGTCACTCGGGAATGGGGAGATCAGTATTTTCGATCTCATAAACTCTGTGGATCCTGCGATACGGAAGATGCGAGTTCGTGAATTGCTTGAGTCCGTACCTGGTGTGGGTAAACTTCGAGCGGAAGCAATCATGGAGAGAGC
>DAINZB010000005.1:5824-9839 GCA_036749135.1 Candidatus Nanopelagicaceae bacterium
GCACCTATCGAGAGTTGGCTCGCCCTGGGTAAGAATGTTCTGCTAGAGATTGAAATTGAGGGAGCCCGTCAGGTTCGAAAGAGCGATCCCAACGCCTTATTGGTCTTTATCGCGCCTCCCAGCTGGGATGAGTTGAAGGCTCGACTCACAGGGCGAGGAACCGATTCGCCTGAACGCCAGGCAGCCCGATTGGCACTGGCTGAGCAAGAGATGGCTGCGGCAGGCGAGTTCGACCACGTCCTGGTCAATGACTCCGTCGAACGGGTAATTGAGGAACTGGTATCCTTAGCGACTTAGCCCACGTGGCCGAAGCTTTACTTTTCAGGTTTTATCAAGATGAAAGAGGCAACTATGAGCTCAATGTCTAACATGGATGGCATCACCAATCCACCGATCGACGAGCTTCTCGACAAGGCAGGTTCAAAATATAGCCTCGTGCTCTACGCAGCCAAGCGCGCCCGCCAGATCAATGCCTATTACTCACAGCTCGGCGAAGGACTTCTTGAATATGTTGGCCCACTTGTGGAGACATATGTTCATGAGAAGCCGCTCTCCATTGCTTTGCGCGAGATCAATGAAGGTCTCCTTACCATTGAAAACCTCGAGCCTAAGGCTCAAGAAGCTACCGCTTAAAAACTCACTCTCATGACTCTTCGTGGTCGCGAGATCATTCTTGGCGTTGGTGGCGGGATCTCTGCTTATAAGAGTGCCGATCTTATTCGTCGCCTTCAGGATCATGGCTTTCTTGTCACCGTCGTTCCCACTCGTTCATCCCAAAATTTTGTTGGAAATGCAACGTGGGCGGCACTGAGTGGTCGAGAAGTGCATGACGACTTATGGAGCAATGTCCATAGCGTTCCCCATATCGATTTAGCGAAAAAGTGCGATGCAATTGTCATTGCACCAACCACCGCTGATCTTCTCTCGCGGATCGCCACCGGACGAGCCGATGATCTACTCACAAATATCATTCTTGCTTCAACGGCGCCGCTCATTCTTGTACCTGCAATGCATCCAGAGATGTGGCTCAATGCGGCAGTTCAGGCGAACGTTGCATTACTTCGTTCACGTGGCGTTGTGGTCGTTGAACCTGATGAGGGCCGCATGACAGGGTCTGATGTAGGAGTTGGAAGATATCCCGAGAGTTCGCGGATTATTAAAACTCTCTCTGAGACGCTCGATATCAAGGCAGACCTGAAAGGAATTAATGTACTTGTAACTGCCGGAGGAACCCGAGAAGCGATCGATCCGGTTCGTTATATTGGCAATCATTCATCAGGGAAACAAGGGTTTGCTACCGCTTTTGCGGCAGCGAAACGTGGAGCCAAGGTAACTCTTATTGCGGCTAACTCTGACGAACCCGATATTGAAGGAGTAGAAATGCTCCGAGTTTCAACCGCAGATCAGATGCACCGCGCTGTTACGGATCACTTTGAAGAGGCTAATGTCGTCATAATGACCGCGGCGGTTGCAGATGCGAAACCCTTGCAGGTGAACGATCAGAAGTTGGATAAGAACTCGTATCATTCAATTGAATTGACTCCAACAGTAGATATCCTCAAAGAGATCGGCCAGAGAAAAGGGGAACGCGTACTCATCGGGTTCGCGGCGCAGACTGGGGAAGATGGACTGGCAAAGGCGATCGAGAAGTATGGGCAGAAGAATCTCGACCTTATCTATCTCAACGATGTCAGCGGGGGAGCGATCTTCGGCTCTGATCAAACGAGTGGCATGATTGTGAGAAGTGGAGAAGTCGTTGAAGAACTTCACGGGGTCTCAAAGCTGACACTCGCCGATAAACTTCTAGATTTCGCTGCCCATAAGTTAGGTTTAGCCCATGACTAAGCGCCTATTTACCTCTGAATCCGTGACTGAAGGCCATCCAGATAAGATGGCTGACCAGATCTCAGATGCAATCCTCGATTCATTACTCGGACAGGATTCAAAATCTCGAGTTGCTGTTGAAACGCTTATTACCACCGGACAGGTTCACGTAGCCGGTGAGGTGACAACAAACGGCTATGCCGATGTCATGAGCATCGTTCGAGATACCGTACTTGGAATTGGATATGACTCTTCCGACAAGGGCTTTGATGGAAATTCTTGCGGAGTCTCACTCAGCATCGGTCAACAGTCACAAGATATTGCACAAGGTGTTGACTCTGCCTTCGAGAAGCGCGTTAGCTCTTCAGTAGATCCGCTCGATCTGCAAGGTGCTGGCGATCAAGGTCTCATGTTCGGTTATGCCTGTGATGACACTCCTGAGCTCATGCCCCTACCGATCGCACTTGCGCACAAGCTTTCACTCCAACTTTCTAAAGTTCGTAAGTCAGGCGAGCTTTCTTACCTTCGTCCGGATGGTAAGACCCAGGTTACGATTGAATATGATGGCGACAAGGCGGTTGCACTCAACACGATCGTCGTGAGCTCACAGCATGCTGATTCCGTTAGTTTAGAAGATCAGCTTGCCCCTGAGGTACAAAAATATGTTATCGATCCGGTCATTGCTGATCTTGCTATCGATACAACGAGTGTTCGTTCACTGATCAATCCAACTGGTCGCTTTGTTATTGGTGGACCAATGGGTGACGCCGGGCTAACTGGTCGCAAAATTATTGTTGATACCTACGGCGGCATGGCTCGCCACGGTGGGGGAGCATTCTCCGGAAAAGATCCATCAAAGGTGGATCGATCCGCTGCTTATGCAATGCGTTGGGTAGCTAAGAATGTCGTCGCTGCTGGACTTGCTTCTCGCTGCGAGGTTCAGGTTGCTTATGCAATCGGTAAAGCTCAACCTGTTGGACTCTTTGTCGAGTGCTTCGGAACTGAGAAAATTCCAGTACTTCAGATCGAAGCAGCCATTGAACAAGTATTTGACCTTCGTCCAGCGGCTATCATCCGCGATCTCGAACTACTTCGCCCAATCTATTCCGCGACCAGCTCTTATGGCCACTTCGGTCGCGAGCTTCCTAACTTCACGTGGGAACGCACTGATCGAGCCGCTGCATTAAATAACGCAGTAAAGGGATAGTCCAAAGTGGCGAAGGTAAAGCCACTCACATTGAAGTCTGAGAAGAGTTCTCCTCGGCCGGTCATGATTGAGGATCGGCCTTACGTTGATGTTCTCGTTAATCTCCCGTATCTATCCTCGGAAGAGATATACACCTACTTCCTTCCTCAAGGGTGCGAAGGCAGCGATGTAGGCCACCTTGTTGCCGTCTCCTTTGGTAGCCATCAGACCGATGGTCTCATCGTTCGTCGTTATTCGGATCGGCCCGACCACGGGTCAATAAAGCCAATTTCATTACTCATCTCCGAAATGCGAATCTTCTCTGATCAACAAATCGCTCTAGCTCGGGAATTGGCTATGAGGTATGTGACCTCCACCTGGTCATTTCTCTCCGCTTTTTCGCCTGCCTATTCAAAGCTCGGATTAACAAAGTTTTCAAAGTCCGAAACAGTCGCCGGACCCAGCGAAGAGGACATAGCACTTTCCGGATTGATACTTCCTGACGCACTCAATCGTCGCCTTCGGAGCAAGCACCATCTCAGGGATCTTCTGATTTTGCCTACCCTGCAACCGAGCTATTCAATAATCGCCGCTATTGCGATGTCTCGATCGAGTGTTGGCAAAGTGGTAGTCGCACTGCCAGATATCAAGGATTTGGAAGCATTGAGTGTTGCTCTCTCTGAAGCAGGTGCTGCTTTCTCTGTACTTTCATCACATCAGACCAAGAGCGAACGCTTTGCGAAGTACCTTTCAGCCAACTTCTCTCAATCTGGAATCTTTCTCACCTTGCGGTCGGGAGTGTTCCTCCATCTGGAGCAGAACGACACTTTGATCATTATCAATGATGTAGAACGCCACCATTATGAGGTTCACAGCCCGACATGGAACTCCCGCGATGTAGCCCTCACACGCAGCGCGGACTCGTCAATAATCTTTATCTCTCGTTCGCCTTCGGTAGAAATGGTTCGCCAAGTAGAACTTGGTTGGTTCACACAATTTGACTTC
>DAINZB010000005.1:9939-23333 GCA_036749135.1 Candidatus Nanopelagicaceae bacterium
GGATTTCCTATCGTGGAGTTGCGCGTGGTGTAGTTCAGAGGAAATGTATGCAATCTCTCGAGGGGCTGAACGCACTGCTGCCGAATTTGGAAGAGCCTTCCCTGGTTACACCGTTATTTCCTCATCTGCAGATCAACAGATCCGCGAGCTTGGAACGTCTCCCACGCTTGTCGTAGCGACGCCTGGATCTGAACCTATCGCTCACTATTCCGCGATTGTCGTGCTAGATGCAGAACGAGCATATGGTCAGATTGAACTTCGCAGCCAAGAGGAAGTCCGTGCTCATTGGTTTACCCTGCTCACACTTCTTGAAAAGGATGGAGAGATCTTCTTCGCCATGCCATCCTCGCTTGAGGTCTCTCAGGGGTTGATGAAGTCAAACGCATATGATCTCGCGCTTCGCGAGATGCATGAACGAAATCGAGTCAATCTTCCACCATTCACACGTCTACTCTCATTAGGAGGCTCCTTCTCCGAGCTCACTCTTTTGAGAGACCTCCTTGAGGAGAGGGGGGTGAGCGCGTACGGACTTCAAGCTGGTAAAGATGGTAAAGGCCGTCTTCTCGTGAAAATACCAGTAGAACGCAATCAGGAGATAGTTGAGCTATTCGCAGCCCTCACGCGGATTAAGATCGCGAAGAAGGAAGAAGCGTTCTCGTATCGATTTGATCCCTACACCATCGATTAGCCAGGTAGAGATATCGAGCCCACTGATGAACGGTTAGAATAGGATTATGGCCATTCAATCAATACGACTCTTCGGGGATCCAGTTCTCACCACTCCGGCGAGTGAGGTGCTTGATTTTGATAAAGAACTTAGAACTTTGGTCAAAGATCTCACAGATACGATGCATGACGCTCCAGGCGCGGGTTTGGCGGCTCCTCAAATTGGAGTCTCACTTCGAGTCTTCGTGTGGGATGTTGATGACGAAGTTGGACATCTCGTAAACCCAACTCTTGATTTGAGTGATGAAATGCAGGATGGCGAGGAAGGTTGCCTCTCATTTCCTGGGGTCTATTACGACACGCCACGCGCCCTTCGGGCAGTGGCCAAAGGATTTAACATGCACGGTGAGCCAATTGTCGTCGAAGGAACTGAATTTCTTGCACGAGCCTTGCAGCATGAGACTGATCATCTCAACGGAATCCTCTTCGTTGACCGCATGACTATAGATCTGCGTAAGGATGCAATGAAGGAGATTCGCGAAAGCGAATGGTTCTCACTGGCTCAGGAGAGTGGCACGACACCTATGATCAAGGTCTCACCGCATTTCACGCGCGGACTGGGTAATTAGGTGCAGATTTCGGTCGCGTCCTCATCGCTGATTAGCGTTCCCATTTTCGAGGCGATCAATAGATCTCAACATAATCTCTCTTCTCTGATCACCCTGCCAGATCGCAAGGTTGGTCGTGGTCAAGATCTCACTGAAAATGAGATCGCATCTTGGGCTTCTAACCAGGGGATACTCGTTGCTAAACCTCAGGATATCTCTCAAATAAACCAGCATCTTTTAGAAGTTCAACCTCAACTGGTAATTACCGCCTCTTACGGGAAATTGATTCCACCAGAGCTTTTGCACGGCCCTCGTTTTGGTTGGCTCAACCTTCACTTTTCACTCTTACCGCGTTGGCGTGGGGCTGCACCAGTCCAATGGTCAATCCTTGAAGGGGATGAGAAGACGGGTATCTCGATTTTCAAACTCGATAAGGGAATGGATACCGGACCGGTATACCTGCAAGAAGAAATTGATCTAGATGACGAAGTAACCACCCCGGAATTACTCGATCAGCTCTCCGTGCTGGGTGGAGATCGGATTCTTGACGTTGTAGAGATGATTACCAAAGGAATTAAACCGAAGGCGCAGAGCCAATCGAATATAACTTTGGCGCCAAAAATATCGAAAGAGATGGGCCTCGTAAATTGGAACCTCTCCGGAGTAACCATCTCACGCTTGGTCCGGGCAATCGGTGATCGTCCCGGAACATATACATTTTTTCGAGGTGCAAAACTGAGTATTCACGGAGTCAGGATCGTCACTAGCGATGGCGAAGAGCGCTCCGGTGGTTCGCTATGGAGCGATGGCGATCGTCTCCTCGTCAAAGCTCTTGATTGCACCCTTGAAATATCGGAAGTAACGCCAGCAGGTAAGAAGCGGATGAAATCGGCCGATTTCGCTAGAGGTGCCCGCCTATCAGCTGATGAGCGGTTCGAACTCCTTGGCTAAGAGCACATTTAAACGACCTCAACCAGAGGAGAGTCGTCTTATCGCCTACAAACTGGTAAGTCAGGTCAATCGAGAAGGGGCTTACGCAAATATTCGCCTACCCGAACTTCTCTCACAATCTCGTTGTGATGAGAGGGATCGAGCATTCGCGACTGAACTTTCATATGGGACCCTGCGGATGCAAGGCAAACACGATTACGCGATCTCCACAAAGATTGATCGACCATTTAGCGATCTCGATCCGGCGGTCGTAGATCTCCTCCGGATTGGTCTGCATCAGATCTTCGAGATGCGAGTTCCTGATCATGCAGCTGTCGATGCTACGGTGGAAGTTGCGCGAGCAGTTGCTGGTGAAGGTAAGGCTTCATACGTCAACGCAATTTTGAGATCTATTCTTCGTGATCCACCTCGTTTCGATGAAGTTGAGGATCTCTCCATCCGGTTCTCACATCCTTCATGGATCGTCTCTGCTCTCTCTGATCAACTCGGTTCAGAAGAACGTCTCGTAAACCTACTTCAAGCCCATAATTCACCGGTAGCTCCTCATCTGGTTGCATGGCCAGGAAAGTCAACGAGAGAGGAACTTCTCGCTCAAGGCGGGGAGCTCATTACGGAAAATTCTTACGCGGTTCGCGCCTCCCAGATGCCTGGTTCCTATACCGCCGTTCATGAGAGACGGGCCGGCGTTCAAGATCTGGGCTCACAGTTAATCAGTGAGATCTTCTTCAATACTGCTGGGGATCGAGAGTATCTCGGGTGGCTCGATATGTGCGCCGGCCCTGGTGGAAAAGCCGCGATGCTTAACAATCTTCTGAGTGAATTCAGACCGAAAGATAACCTCACTGCTAATGAACCAACACCTCACCGCGCCGAACTGGTGAGTCATGTTGTTCCAAGGAGCCAAGTAATTTCACATAAAGGGGAGGATCTTCCTGCTCTGCCCACCAGATACGACCGTATTCTTATCGATGCACCATGTAGTGGATTAGGTGCTCTTCGTAGACGCCCGGAATCACGTTGGAATAAGAGCCTCGCCGACTTGAAAAACTTAGTATCTCTACAACGGAAGTTGCTTGACGCTGGAGTGGAACTCCTCAATAGGGAGGGCATCCTCGCCTACGTAACGTGTTCGCCGCATAAGAGTGAGACGCGCGCTCAGGTTGCCGACTTTCTCTATCGTCATAAGGATTTTGAGGTTCTCTCTACAGAGCGATTCATTCCAGAGAGTGCTCGATCGATGAACTTTCTCCAAGACGACGGTTCGATCCAAATGTGGTCTGACCTGCATGGCACTGATTCCATGTTCATGGTGCTCTTTTCCCGGAAGCCCGCGGTATCCTAAAGTATGTCTCTTTCAAGAAGGATTCGACTCTGTCCTAGTATTTTGAATGCGAATCGAGACGATCTCTCACATGAAATTTTGAGAGTGGCACCAGAATCAGATCTCCTGCATCTTGATGTGATGGATAATATTTTTGTTCCGAATCTGACATTTTCATTAAATGAGTCTCGGTCGATCATTGAGAGTTCGCCAATTCCCGTCGATGCCCATCTGATGATTATCAATCCCGATGATGATGCGTATCAATATGCGAAAGCTGGCGCAAAGAGCGTGACCTTCCATCTTGAGGCGAGCGAGAATCCGATACGAACTATTTCCGCGATCAAGGATCATGGTGCTCGCGCCTCAATCGCTGTGAAACCAGCAACTCCGTTTGAACGCCTAGAGCCCTACCTTGAACACCTCGACATGGTGCTCGTTATGACAGTCGAACCGGGTTTCGGTGGGCAGAGCTTCATGTCAGAGATGATGCCTAAAGTTTCAGAGGCTAGGGCTCATATCGATGCGATGGGCAAAGATATATGGCTTCAGGTCGACGGCGGCATCAGTGTCGAAACCATCATGGTCGCAGCCAAAGCTGGAGCGGATGCCTTCGTCGCCGGCAGTGCGGTCTATAAGGCTCAATCACCTGCAGATATGTTGAGAGAACTGAAGAAATTGGCAGTGAGCGCGTCTGGTCTCGAGTAAAATTTGAGGGTGAAGAACTTCGATCAGCTCTACAAAGAACTTCTGCAGAAGTCTCAGGATCGACCAGCAGGATCGGCAACTGTTGAGGCCCTCGACGCTGGGATCCATTCCATGGGTAAGAAGATCATCGAAGAAGCAGGAGAAGTGTGGCTTGCTGGAGAGCATGAAGATAATGAAGCGCTATCGCTTGAGATTTCGCAATTGCTCTTTCGTCTACAAATATTGATGATCGCACGCGGCATCACTCCAGATGATGTATACAAAGTTCTTTAAAACGGGGGAGCAGAAGTGTTAAAGATCGCCGTACCGAATAAGGGTTCACTCTCTGAGAGCGCTACGCTCATGCTAAAAGAGGCGGGCTATCGCCAGCGATCTGACGTACGAGACCTTGTTCTCATCGATCCTCAGAACGATATCGAGTTCTATTACCTGCGCCCGAGAGATATCGCAATCTATGTCGGATCGGGCGAGCTTGAATTAGGAATCACCGGTAGAGATTTACTGATCGATTCTGGTGTTAATGCCAAAGAGATTTTGGCCCTGGATTTTGGCCATTCTACTTTTAGGTTTGCTGCTCCATCGGGGAAGGATCTCACCGAGACTGACCTCAGTGGACTCCGAATCGCGACTGCCTATCCAGGACTCTTAGAGAAGTATCTCTCTGACAAGAAAATCGCGGCAACTGTTGTGCGATTGGATGGAGCGGTTGAGAGTGCTATTCGCCTCGGAGTCGCGGATGCGATTGCAGATGTCGTATCAACAGGTGGCACGCTACGCCAAGCTGGGTTGAGTGTCTTCGGTGATCCAATACTTCAGAGTGAAGCCATCGTTATCGAAGGTCTAAAAACAATCCGCAACGAGGCCATAGAGACTTTTATCAGACGACTCAATGGTGTGGTTATCGCTAGCCAATATGTGCTGGTGGATTACGACGTCTCTCACGAATTCCTTGAAGCGGCTTGCGCAATGACTCCAGGAATTGAATCTCCAACAGTATCCCCGCTTCAGAAGAGTGGCTGGTCGGCGGTTCGCGCAATGGTCAAGAAGAAGGATGTAAACCGTATTTTGGATGACCTTTGGCGAGTCGGTGCGCGGGGAATTCTCGTGACCGATATCCACGCCTGTCGTCTTTAATCGGAATTAATAGCCCAGGAGAGGCAATATCGCCCGTAGATCTCTCACGAAGAGAGCTGTATCTGCGGCTTCAATCAGCATTGGCTTAGCCATGAAAGCAATACCAATGTCAGCGGTTTCAATCATCTCGATATCGTTGGCACCATCGCCGATTGCGAATGTTCGGCTCGCGCCTGCTCCAAAAGATTGAAGGACCATTCGCTTCGCAGCGCGATCAACAACATCTCCTTGGACTTCTCCTGTGAGCTTGCCGTCGACAATCTCAAACCGATTTGCTTGGACGAGCTCAAGATCTAAGGGCTTAAGAAATTCATCGATCACATCATGGAAGCCACCGGAAACTATCCCGACCTTTGCTCCTCGCTTATGGAGCGCATTTACGAATTCAACAGCGCCTATTGTGAAGGAGATCTGGGAGCGAGCTTCCTCGATGATTGAAATCGGTTGATCTTTTAACAAAGCAACTCGGGCTCTGAGGGACTGTTCGAAGTCAAGTTCACCCTTCATCGCCCTCTCTGTTATATCGGCAACCTGATCGCCAACACCAGCAATCTTCGCGAGCACATCGATTACTTCCTCATTGATAAATGTTGAATCCATATCAAAGAGACAGGCTTCGTTGCCAACCGTCAGCGCATCCGACTCTAAGAGCGAAGCAGAGATCTTCTCTTCTTTTGCTATGGGAGAGATGGCTTCCCGCAATATTTCTACGGCGCCCTCCGATGTGAACGCGATCTTTGAAACGATGAAATTCTCTTCATGATTTGTCTTGAGTTCAGAGATCACCCCAACCTCTGATATCTCTTTGGTGAAGCGCAGGAGAGTTGAGGGGCTTATTTCCGAGGAGACGAGCGCAAGAGTGAAAGGTCTTCCGATTCTTGGAGTTAATGCGAAGGCGGTGAAATCGTAAGCGACATCGACCTTCCCTAGAGCGGTGAGCGCGTCAAGATCGGATGCTATGGCCTCCTGATGATCAGGGCTGAGCTCGATCAAAAGCGAGAAGATAAATCTGTCGCGGATTGTTAAGAGCGAGGAGTCAAGAATGCGAATCTTGAAGGGGGAGAGCACCTCAAGAAGAGAGTCTGTGGGATCTCCGTCCAGAGCGCCTGAGGCGAGGATTAATCCAGTGTATTTTGTAGCGAGGCTCACTGGGTGAGGTTAGCGCCTCTGAGGCGGGCTAGGCGGTATCTTTCACTTCTGTGAGCCCCGTAATCGAATTTAAAGATGTATCGGTTATGCGCGAGGGCAAAAATATCCTGGGTCCAATCTCGCTATCCATCCAACCAACTGAACGTTGGGTGATCGTTGGTCCTAATGGAGCAGGGAAGACCACCTCTCTCAATCTCATGGCTACTTACATCCATCCATCTCATGGTGACGTCTTTATTCTCGATGAGAAACTCGGTAACGTCGATGTATTCGAACTTCGTACACGAATAGGACTCACCACAAATAATCTCTTGGCCTCGATCCCAGACGATGAAAAGGTGTTGGATCTCGTTATGAGTTCAGCCTATGCAATCATCGGTCGTTGGACAGAGAGTTACGATCTATGGGACGAATCCAGAGCGATGGGCTTATTGACGACATTGGGTATCCGAGAATTGAAAGATCGAACTTTCTCAACACTCAGCGAAGGCGAGAAGAAGCGAGCCCTCATTGCGCGCTCGATGATGTCTAATCCAGAGTTGCTACTTCTTGATGAACCTGCGGCTGGGCTAGATCTTGCGGGTCGCGAGGATCTCCTTAAACGCCTCGATCTCCTTGCTCTTGACCCTTCAGCACCAGCAACAGTGATCGTTACTCACCATCTTGAAGAGATCCCTCATGGAACAACTCATGCTCTCTTGCTTCGAAATGGTCTACCTGTTTCCATGGGACCGATCGATTCGGTCATAACAGAAGAACATCTGACGCTGGCATATGGTGTCGAGATCTCACTACATAAGGCAGATGGTCGATACTTCGCTCGCGCTAGGTAACTGATTGCATGGATCTCTTTAATTATGTTCCCGAGCCATGGCAGGAGATATTAGGGGAGATAAAACCGACTCTTGCGACGATCTCCCATCACTTGGACAAGGAATCAGTAAATCCGAAGATTGAAAATGTCTTTGCGGCTCTCAATATTCCACCCGAAAAAGTGAAGGTGGTCATCCTTGGACAAGACCCTTATCCAGATCCACGTCACGCTACCGGTGTAGCTTTTTCAATTCCTGAAGAGATATCTGTCAGACCGCCTACGTTAAGAAATATCTTAAAAGAATACGTCGACGATTTGGGGTTTCCAGAACCGCCATCAGGGGATCTTTCACGATGGATGGAGGAAGGCGTTCTCCTTCTTAACCCAATCCTCACATGTAAAAGTGGGGTATCGCTCACTCATCAGGGAATTGGTTGGGAAGAAGTTTCACATCACCTCCTTTCTTCACTCTCATCTCCGAAGATTGTGGGGGTACTTTGGGGAAAGAAAGCGCTTGATTATCAAAAAATCTTTGCGCAAGAGATGACGGTCGCCTCACCACACCCGAGTCCGTTGAGCGCCTATCGAGGATTCTTCGGAAGTAAACCTTTCTCCACCACTAATGAAAGGCTGATCGGCGCGGGAATCTCGCCCATAAATTGGAGGTTGTAGAGTCAGCGCATGTTCCATTTCACATATCTGCAATCAATAGTTATTGGACTGCTTCAGGGGATTACAGAACTATTTCCCGTTTCCAGCCTGGGTCATGCGGTACTCGTACCGGCCTGGCTAGGAGGTTCCTGGAAGACCTTTGCTGCGGATCCGCAATATTTGCTGGTAGCGGTGGCATTTCACCTTGCAAGTGCGATTGCTCTCTTTATTGTCTTTGGAAGTCGATGGATCACTATCCTTCAATCAGCCATTCAAGGACTCCGCAAATCTACGAATCCAGGATCAGGGCTCCCGCTATTAACCCGCCTTTTTGTTGGAACAATTCCAGTTGCCATCATTGGCCTTCTCCTCAACAAGTTATTTGAGCGAAATTTTGGAAAGCCGGTTCTCGCCGCGATATTTCTTGCGGTCAACGGTCTCATACTTCTCAGTGTTGAGCGCCTTACGGAACGCCGCCACCCACATGTGCATGCCAAGGACTCGGATGCGGCAATCGTTGAGCGGGTCTCGATAGGTCAAGCTTTCGTCGTTGGAGTAGGAGAGAGCACTGCGCTCTTCGCTGGTATTTCCCGGTTCGGTGTATCTATCAGCTTTGGAATGCTCAGAGGATTGTCACGTTCAATTGCTGCAGACTTTGCCTTCCTTTTGGCCTTTCCAGCAATTCTCGGTGCTTCCATTGTGAAGCTTCCCAAGCTTCTCCATCATGGAGCGATCGCCTCAGCATCACAAGGACCACTTTTGGCGGGAACTCTTGCTGCCTTTATCGCCACATTCATCTCCGTAAAATTCTTAGTTCGATACTTCAAGAGCAATTCACTCCGCCCCTTTGCTCTCTACTGCCTAGCAGTTGGCCTGATCTCCATCATTAGATTTGGGCTCTTTGGCTGATGTTTGTGGGTTTTGGAACGCTCCTAAATATTCTCGGAATCGCAGGTGGCAGTGCGCTCGGCGTTCTCTTTGGAAATCGCATCCCTGAGAAAACTCGTCGTTTAATCACCGATGCATTGGGATGCGTCACGATGCTTGCCGCCGTTGATGCTCTGAGAGAGATTTGGAATCCAAGTTTCATCTCATCTCTGCCTAAGGGCTGGACGATTCTTACAGTTCTCGCCTCACTTCTTCTTGGAGCGCTATGCGGCTCCATCTTGCAGATTGAAGATCGCCTTGAGCGATTCGGTATTCGCTTGCGAACTCGATTCTCGCGAGGTGAACAAGGTTCATTCTTAGATGGTTTCATGGCAGCCTCACTTCTCTTTGCCATTGGACCTCTCGCGATTTTGGGTTCCATCTCTGATGGCATGGGAAATGGCCATCAACAACTTATTCTCAAGAGCACACTCGACTGCATCACCTCCATCGCCTTTGGGGCAACATTTGGCTGGGGCGTGGCCTTCTCTTTCATTCCAGTCGGCATTTATCAAGGAATCTGGACTGTCGCAGGACTAGGCCTTGGAAATGTCATGAACGCCTATCAAGTGGGAGCGATGACGGCAGTTGGCGGAGTTCTCTTGGTTGGAATCAGTCTTCGAGTGTTGGAAATTAAAGTGATCTCTGTTGGGGATCTTTTGCCCGCCATCTTCTTTGCACCAGTAATCGCTACAGCGGCCCATTACTGGTTTTAAAGAAAGTTACTCAATTCCCTGAAAGGGGAGTGGTTCGGGACGTGCTGCGCGGGCAGATCGACTCGTCACCTGACGCATATGGTGGCGACGACAAAGTACTTCGTAACCGATCGCATCAGGATCCTCGGTATCACCAACGACAACTTGTTCGCCTTCAGTAATCATCTGCCCATATGCAACGCGAGCATTGTGGGTAGCTCGTTCGCCACACCAACAGAGCGCTTCCACTTGAAGAGGGAGGACTCGATCAGCCAATTCCACAAGTCGTGCGGATCCAGGAAACATCTTCGTTCGAAAATCTGTAAGGATGCCAAAGGCATAAACATCGATCCCTAAGCCATCGACAATTCGAGCCAATTGTTCAATCTGCTCTGCCTCAAAGAATTGAGTTTCATCGCTGATAATGAAATCAACGCGCTCGCCCCGGCTCAACATATCGACCACAAACTTGTGAAGATCGAATCCTTGGCTCACTTCTATTGCCTCACTCTTGAGACCTAGGCGGCTGGTGATCATTCCTGGACCGCCGCGATCCTTGTTGGTGAAGATGACGCCGCTGCGACCGCGACTTTGGTGATTGTGGGCTGTCTGGAGGGCTAGCGTGGACTTTCCGCTATCCATGGTGCCGCAGTAGTAGGTCAATTCAGCCATGGCCGTATCCTGCCCTATCGCTCACGTACTTGTGTCCGAACGGGGACTTGAACCCCGAATCCCTTGCGAGAACTAGCACCTCAAGCTAGCGCGTCTGCCAATTCCGCCACCCGGACGAGTGTGGTTCCTGCGAATCTCTTCGCTGGCCAGTGGAGAAATATAGCAATCTCTTTCATTCGTGGGAAATGGAGGGATTTTGAGGCAAGATTGAGGCATGAGCACTCACCCATCAGCAGCCAACGAATATAACCTCACTCCCGATCAGATGGCGGAGATGGAATCTGATGTCGTGACCCTCCTGCAGGAACTTATCCAGATTCCAAGTGTGAACTATGGCGAAGGCAAGGGCGATGAGAAAGCGGTAGCTGAGTATGTCGCAGCTAAGTTGGCTGAAGTCGGTATCGATTCCGAGATCATCGAGACCGCACCTAATCGCCTGAATGTTGTCGCTCGTATTCCGGGTGTAGACCAAACTCGCGGCGGTCTCGTTGTGCACGGCCATCTCGATGTCGTTCCTGCTAATGCCGCGGACTGGAGTGTTGATCCATTTGGTGGAGTCATCAAGGATGGATATATCTGGGGACGCGGCGCTGTTGACATGAAGGATGGCGATGCCATGTTCTTGGCTGTCGTCCGCGCGTGGGCCAGGGCTGGTTACACGCCACCGCGCAATATCCTCTTAATCTTCTTTGCTGACGAGGAGGCCGGAAGCGTCTACGGCTCCCGCTGGTTAGTAAAGAATCGACCAGAGATCTTCGAAGGATATACCGAGGCGATCTCTGAAGTTGGCGGATTCTCCGTAACAATAACTGGTGGACATCGTCTCTACTTTGTTGAGACAGCAGAGAAGGGCATCCAATGGATGCAACTCACTGCAACGGGGGATGCGGGACATGGATCCTTCATCAATCCTGCAAATGCAATTACCAAACTTGCCCGCGCTGTTACTCGTATCGGCGAGTATCAATGGCCGGCGCGCGAAACCAAGACTGGTTCAAAATTCTTCTCCAAAATCGCAGAACTCGTCGGAGAGAAATACGATCCAACAAATCCTCGTCCGCTCCTCAAACACATTGGTGGCGCCGCTCGCATGATGGGGGCCACCGTTCAAAATACTGCCAATCCAACGATGTTGGAGGGTGGCTACAAGGCGAATGTAATTCCAGGATCGGCGTCGGCAGTAATCGATGGAAGATTCCTACCTGGCTTCGAGCACGAGCTCGAAGAGACGCTCCGTGAGTTAACCGGCACCGATGCATCTATTGAAGTATTGGTTCGAGATAAGGCGCTCGAAGTTGACTTTGAAGGTCCGCTCGTTGAGGCGATGTGCGCTGCCATTCTCGCTGAAGATCCTGATGGAGTACCAGTGCCATATTTGATGAGTGGGGGAACAGATAATAAAGCGCTCTCAGACCTTGGGATCATCGGTTATGGCTATAGCCCAGTTCGACTCCCTCAAGAATTGGATTTCTTCGCGCTCTTTCATGGCGTTGATGAACGTATCCCAATTGATGGTTTGATCTTTGGCGTGCGAACTCTCGCCAGGTTCCTATCGAACTCATAAAAAAACTAGGCTGAGATCTCATCCAAGGCTAGGCGCACCGGATCAGGGAGTGAGATTTCTTCGGCTGTGAGGGCGCCTCGTAATTGAGCACCAGTTCTTGCGCCCACAATGCAGCTAGCGATATTTCCACCATCTCGAACCCACGCTAGCGCCACCTCTAAGGGCGCGTAACCCAGCCCCTCTGCAGCAACCGAAACTGCTTCGACAATCGAACGACTTCGATCATCGAGGTAAGGGGAGATGAACTCGGCAAAGTGTGGGCTTGCGCCACGAGAGTCTGAAGGTGTTCCATTCCGATACTTTCCAGTCAGGACGCCACGTCCTAATGGAGACCAAGCGAGTACTCCTACTCCTAATTCAAAGCTCGCTGGAATAACTTCATCCTCGATCGAGCGATTGAGAAGTGAATACTCCGATTGAATGGAAGTAATCGGAGACTTACCAAAGAGCGGATTCTGAAGAGTTGAGGTTCGTGCCAATTGCCAACCGTTGATATTGGAAAATCCTACGTATCTCACCTTGCCAGATGCCACTGCATGATCCATCGCAGAGAGAGTCTCTTCTAAGGGAGTCTCTTCATCCCACCCTTGCACCTGCCATAGATCAATGTGGTCGACTCCGAGTCGAGAGAGGGATCCATCGAGTTCCGAAAGAAGATTTGAACGCGAGTTGTTATATCGACGCCCTTGCTCCCGAAATGAGAGACCGGCCTTCGTCGCAATAACGACCTCAGAACGATCGATCAGAGTGCCAAGAAATCCACCAAGAACTCGTTCGCTATCGCCATCGCCGTATGAGGCTGCAGTGTCGATGAAATTGCCACCAGCCTCACGAAAGGTGCGAAGTTGATCAGCTGCCTCGTGCTCATCGGTATCGCGACCCCAGGTCATTGTGCCGAGTCCAAGTCGTGAAACTTCCAGACCCGAATTACCTAGCCGGCGCATCTCCATGGCTGGAAGGCTACCAACGCAACCCCAGTTTTCTCGGTAGCCTAGAGATATGACGCGTCCTACCCAGATACTCCTGATTCGACATGCGCATTCCACTGCCAATCTCAAAGCGATATTGGCTGGCCGCGATAAGACAGTTGGACTATCTGATCGAGGAGTTAAGGAAGCTCAACTTCTCGCTACTTACCTTGATTCACTCAAGAAAGATGGATTTGCGGTCAATCGCGTTGTTACGAGTCCGTTGTTACGCGCCCGCCAAACTATTGCGCCATTCCTTGCTTCGCATAAGGGGATTGAACTTATCCGTGACTCCGGAATTATTGAGATGGATTATGGGAGTTGGAGTGGCAAAAAAATCGCTACCCTCTCTAAGCGACCACTCTGGCAAGAGATCCAACGCCGACCTTCTACTGTCAGATTTCCTGATGGCGAAAGTTTCTTGGAGATGGCATCCAGAAGTTCAGAATCCATCGCAGATCTGGCGCTCCCAGGAAAGACCACGATCTTTGTCTCTCATGGCGATGTGATTAAATCTATTGTTGCGGGATATTTGGGACTCCATCTCGATCAATTCCAACGTATTG
>DAINZB010000005.1:23433-25717 GCA_036749135.1 Candidatus Nanopelagicaceae bacterium
AAATCTATTGTTGCGGGATATTTGGGACTCCATCTCGATCAATTCCAACGTATTGCCATCGAACCGGCTTCAATAACTAAAATCTCTATCAATAATGGATCACCAGTCGTGAACTTTTTGAATTCCACATCTCATCTCAACAGCTCACTCGCTGCCCACATTGACTCCACATTGGGTGGGGGAGCCGGAGCTATCTCAAAATCTTCAACTAAGGGAAGCCGCAAGAGATGAGTCGGATTACCGTCGTTCACGATCCAGTCGATCGATTTACAACCGGAACAGTTGGTGTACCCGGGGAACGAACTTTTTTTCTCCAGGCACGAAGCGCCGCTGGACTCTCATCGGTGGTTGTTGAGAAGAATCAAGTCCAAGCGCTTGCTGAACGCTTAAAGACTTTGATCCGAGAAGTGAAGGCATCAGGTTCGGCAAGCATCGATGAACTTTCGGTCCCGTTTAAGCGCGATAATGAACCACTGGAATTTCCCATTGATGAAGATTTTCGTGTTGGAATCATCGGAATTAGTTGGGATGAAGATAGTCAACGAATTGGGATTCAAATCCAAGCAATTGGGAATGAAGAGATAGTCGACTTACTCGATGATGATGAGGCCGCCCAGATTGAGGATGCTCCAGACCTCATCATCGTCTCGTTGCGCATCTATCAAGCAAAATCCTTTGTAGAACGTAGCGAGGCCGTGGTCTCAGCAGGAAGACAGGTCTGCCCATTTTGTGGCCTGCCCATCAATATGGATGGCCATCTCTGCCCGAGAGCAAATGGTTACCGTCGTTGATCCCTTCACTCATAAACGGAGAACTCTCGATTATTGGGCGACTCGTTGATGCATCCAATGCCACGCTGCTCTGCGAATTGACCACCGACGATGATCAACCTTTCAAGGTCATCTATAAACCAGGCGCTGGAGAGAGACCATTGTGGGATTTCCCCGAAGGTAATCTCGCCGGTCGAGAGGTAGCGGCATTCCAACTCTCAGAAGATTTAGGGCTATCTGTTATTCCGGAGACTGTCCTACGAGAGGGGCCATTCGGGCTTGGCTCAGTCCAACGATGGATTGAGATTGATGAATCAATTGATCTCTCAACTCTTGCATCATCAACATCGCCAGAGATAAGAGATATCGCTTTTTTGGATATTCTTTTAAATAATACTGATCGTAAATTTGGCCACCTTCTTCCATTAGAAGATGGACGTATTCTCGGTTGCGACCATGGACTAACTTTTCATACCGAAGATAAATTGAGGACAGTGCTCTGGCAATTCGCCAATGACCCGATCACCCTTCAGGAAGAGAAGTCGCTGAGAACGCTGGGAGCGACCCTTGATCCAGAGAGATATATCGGATTGATCTCGGAAGAGGAGTTCGCTGCCTTATTGATAAGGGCCGAGCGGCTATTAAGTACTGGAGTATTTCCAATGCCTTCAGAAGATTGGCCCGCGGTTCCTTGGCCACCCTTCTAGGAGTTGCTCGGGCTCAACGCCGTTTACCCGTATAGACTCGACTTCTATGAATTCGTGGCCGAGTTTTTATATTCCTCCGATTGAGAGCGACCTCCCGTCTCTGACACTGAAGACGACTTCTGGCGTTCGAAGCCTGGAGAAGAAGAGTGATTTCTCGATGTATGTATGTGGGATCACTCCCTATGACGCTACCCATCTCGGTCATGCAGCAACATATTTATCTTTTGACCTCATCCATCGATACCGCGCTCTCCAAGGATCGAAGGTCTTATTCGTCGAGAACATCACCGATATCGATGAGCCTTTACTAGAACGTGCGACGCGGGACAATGTCGACTGGCGTGCATTAGCTTCTGACCAGATTGATCTCTACCGATCGGATATGACTGCACTCCACGTCTTACCGCCTCAAGATTTTGTTCCAGCTACATCAGTGATGGATCTGATTGATGATGCGATTACGGTCATGGATAGGAATGGCTTTGTTTATCAATTAGATGGCGATCTCTACTTCGACATCACCACCTTTCTCTCTGACCTACCACTCTCACTGCCTGAAGCAATCACAGCATTTTCTGAGAAGGGCGGAGACCCTGGACGTGTAGGGAAGAAGCATCCACTCGATCCCATTCTCTGGCTATCTCATCGCGACGGTGAACCGGGATGGGAGAGTTCCCACGGTTTTGGTCGACCAGGTTGGCATATTGAATGCTGTGTGATTGCTCTTCGATATCTGCTCGGTGAGCACTATCTTGAATCAACAGGGACTGGACCAGCTATCGATCTGCAAGGCGGAGGTTCAGATCT
>DAINZB010000005.1:25817-28671 GCA_036749135.1 Candidatus Nanopelagicaceae bacterium
AACTCGCTCGTTGCCGGGGGAGCAGGCGAGCTATCTCGACTCATCGATGCCTTGCTTGGTCTCGCTTTATAGTTTGAGGCCTGACTCCTATAACCTTGCCCCATATGAATAACCAATCTTCGACACTGCGCACTGCCCTTGCTCAGAGGACTGTGATCGCCGATGGCGCCATGGGAACGATGCTCCAGGCCGAGAATCCCACTCTCGATGATTTCCAAAGCCACGAAGGTTGCAATGAGATTCTCAATGTCTCACGTCCGGATATCGTCTCCAAGGTACATGATGCTTACTTAGCGGTTGGTGTGGATGCCATCGAGACAAATACCTTTGGAGCAAACTGGGCGAATCTCGCCGAGTATGGAATTGAAGATCGCATTTATGAATTGGCAATTGCAGGAGCCAAGATCGCACGCGACTGCGCCGATCGATTCTCGACTCCCGACAAGCCACGATGGGTCCTAGGTTCATTAGGTCCAGGCACCAAACTTCCTACATTGCTGCATGTTGAATATGAGAAGCTCCGAGAGAGTTATGAAGTCGCATCGCAGGGGCTCATCGATGGCGGAGTTGATGCACTCTTAATCGAGACCACTCAAGATCTGCTCCAAGCGAAGGCGGCAGTAAATGGTGCACGACGCGCCATTGATAAATCCGGGCGAGATATCGTTCTTATCGCTCAGGTTACGGTCGAAACGACAGGAACAATGCTCCTAGGTTCTGAGATCGGGGCAGCGCTTAACGCACTCGAACCATTGGGCATTGATTTAATCGGTCTCAATTGCGCGACGGGGCCGGCGGAGATGTCAGAACACTTGCGTGTTCTCAGTAAGAACTCCACTGCAAAGATTTCGGTCATGCCAAATGCTGGCCTACCAATCCTTGGTGCGACGGGAGCGATCTACCCATTATCTCCAAGCGAACTTGCGGAATACCTTTCAAATTTTGTGAACGAGTTTGGAATCTCGCTGATCGGCGGCTGTTGTGGAACTACGCCAGATCATCTGAAAGCGGTCGTAGATCGTGTCGGAGCCCGTTCAACCCCAGCGAGAACGCCGCAACGAGAGATTGGTGCTTCTTCGCTCTATCAGTTCGTCGCCTTTCGACAAGATAATGCGTATTTAGCAATCGGTGAGAAGACGAATGCAAACGGTTCCCGAGCTTTCCGCGATGCTCTGATCTCTGAGGATTGGCAGACCTGCCTTGAGATAGCTCGTGACCAGATTCGCGATGGCGCGCACATGCTGGATCTCTCCGTTGACTATGTAGGTCGCGATGGCGTAAAAGATATGACCGAGCTAGCCTCTCGTTTGGCGACAACATCAACTCTTCCAATCATGCTTGATTCAACTGAACCAGCGGTTCTCAAGGCAGGATTAGAACATTTAGGCGGACGCAGCCTGATCAACTCTGTGAACTATGAAGATGGTGATGGGCCAACGAGTCGTTTCGCTCGAATAATGCCTCTTGTGAAAGAACATGGTGCGGCGGTCGTGGCACTCACAATTGATGAGGAAGGCCAGGCACGAACTGCAGAGTGGAAAGTACGAGTTGCGACGCGCCTCATTGAAGATCTCACAAGGAATTGGGGAATGGCAGTTGAAGATATTTTGATCGACTGTCTTACATTCCCAATTGCTACTGGCCAGGAAGAGACTCGTCGCGATGGTATTGAGACGTTGAATGCGATCGCCGAACTAAAGAAGCTTT
This sequence comes from Candidatus Nanopelagicaceae bacterium, assembly GCA_036749135.1. Classification (GTDB taxonomy): domain Bacteria; phylum Actinomycetota; class Actinomycetes; order Nanopelagicales; family Nanopelagicaceae; genus PALSA-747. Next base: position 27,525 of record DAINZB010000005.1, read on the forward strand.
ACCCATCCGTTCAGACAACACTTGGTGTTTCTAATGTGTCATTTGGATTGAATCCGGCCGCCCGCATCGTCCTCAACTCAGTCTTCCTCGCCGAAGCAGTTCGTGCTGGATTAGATTCGGCGATCGTCCATCCATCAAAGATCACTCCGATGGCGAGAATCGAAGAAGAAGTGAAGTCAGTAGCTCTTGATCTCATCTACGATCGACGTGCCTACGACACCGACGGAAATCTTTCATACGATCCGCTCTCAAAATTCTTAGAATTGTTTGATGGTGTAGAAGTGCGATCAAGTAAGTTGAGTAGAGCTGCAGAACTTGCCGCCTTGCCTCTTGCTGAACGATTGGAACGCAGAATCATCGACGGAGAGAAGGTTGGCCTCGAGGCTGATCTCTTCGAAGCAATGGAGACAGGCATTAAGCCGTTAGCAATCATCAATGATCATCTTCTCTCGGGTATGAAGGTCGTAGGCGAACTCTTTGGTAAAGGGGAGATGCAACTTCCATTCGTGCTACAAAGCGCCGAAGTCATGAAATCAGCGGTCGCGATCCTTGAGCCTCATATGGAGAAGACCGATGACGAAGGCCGGGGTTCAATTCTCCTTGCAACCGTCAAAGGTGATGTCCACGATATCGGAAAGAACCTCGTTGATATTATTTTGAGTAACAATGGTTATACGACGGTCAATATCGGAATTAAGCAGACCGTGAATCAAATTATCGATGCCGCTGAGCAGAACAACGTAGATGTCATTGGCATGTCCGGCCTGCTCGTGAAGTCAACAGTGATCATGAAAGAGAATCTTGAAGAACTGACGAGCAGAGGTCTGGATCAAAAGTGGCCAGTGATTCTTGGAGGCGCCGCCCTCACTCGTAGTTTTGTCGAAGATGATCTCGCAAATGCCTTCCCAGGAACGGTTCGATATGCGAAGGATGCCTTCGAAGGCCTTCGTCTCATGGATGCGATGATCGCAATGAAGCGCGGGGATAGCTCGGTCTCCCTTCCGCCGTTACGTGAGCGCAGAACTCCCAACACTCGACTCAATCGGGAACCGAACCTCGATACCACTCGCTCTGATGTGGCATCGAATAATCCCGTTCCGAAGGCGCCATTCTTCGGTTCGCGAATTGTTAAAGGCATAGCTCTTCA
>DAINZB010000006.1:0-1341 GCA_036749135.1 Candidatus Nanopelagicaceae bacterium
ATCAACCCGCTGAGATCATCAGGAACTGTCGTACTCTTCAAAAATCCCGCAGGATCTGCAAGATCGCTACTTGTTGGGAGTAGAGCGGAATCTTCCCAGCGATGATCGCGGCCTTCTAGGCCAACAAGAGTATTGAGCTCTTCCCAGAACTTTGTCGTCTCACGCATCTTGCGTGGAGAAATTTCTAAGTTGAGGAGAGATTTAAAGAGTTGTTGTGTCGGTGAATTTGTCACACGTGAACGTCGCACCATCTCTTGAAGTGCAGCAAGTGATGGAAGTCGATCATGCGCTGCGAGTGAGACAACGTGATCAATCCAGCCTTCAATAAGCGCAAGTGCCATCTCAACTTTTTCAAGAGCGGCAGCTTGCTGTGGTGATTGCTCAGGAACAAACATGCCACTCGAGATTGCAAGATTGATCGATTCTGGATTATCAATATCGAGTGACCCAGATGAGATCGCTTCTTCCGCTTGACGTTGAATTGCATCCATATCAATCTTGATTCCACGTCCATACGAGGAGATCGCTTCCTGCATATAGTGAGCGAGCCATGGTGCATGTGTAAAGAGGCGAACTGCTGCCGACTCACGCAAGGCGAGGAAGATCGTGATCTCGCTCTGTGGCAGGTCGAGGCCCTCGCCCCATGCTGCAATATTTTGCGGGATCAAATGAGTTTCACACCGGGCAAAGAGTGGGAGCGCAACATCATTCGCACCGGTTACTCGGATCGCAAGCGCGCCAACGGATTGCCCTAATTGAGTTGCGATCATGGCGCCCATAAAGCCACGCATCATCGGAAGGATTCCACCAGCGGTTAAGGGGTTGCCACCCATGATTGAGTTAAAAGCTGGAATCACTTCATCAGGAATCGCATTGTTAGGGTCGTTCTCATCGCCACCAAAGCTCATGCCACTCATGAGTTCAGAGAGTGCAGTCGCCATTCCCTCTGCGAGTGGTTCAACAAGTTTCTGCCAGCCACTGATACTCGAATCGAGCCAATCTCTTCGACTCCATGCAATGTCACGTGGTGCCGAGACTGATGGAAAAATTGTTGCATTGTCGAGCCAGGTATTAGCGATATCGAGAGCTTCGCGAATGGAATCCAGATCTGATGTGCCAACTGGAATGACTGAATGACTTGCTAGAAAGTTGCGGGCGCTATCACGTAAGGCCGAGGTGGCGATCATCGGCAGATTATTGAGTGAGGAGAGTGGATTATTAGGATCAAATGGTTCTGATGAGTGGGGAGAATCCCCACCTGGGGTGAAGCCAAAGTTTCCGCTCATATGAGTATTCTCCCAACTTTTAGAGTCCGTGCATATCGAGAGCCTTCACTCGGTG
>DAINZB010000006.1:1441-9834 GCA_036749135.1 Candidatus Nanopelagicaceae bacterium
ATTCCTGCTCCGAGATTCCTGCTCCGAACTCAGTAGAGTACGAACATGAACCTCCTCCTACATTCCGGCCTCGTCCGGATGGCGGCGACGGGTGGTTCTCAGGGCAACCCCGCCTTCTCGGCCTTGATCTGGTGGCTCGTACCGCTCATTGCAGTCTCAGGGGCGATCATCTATGTCATCTGGGTCTCACGCTTTAAAGATAAATTTGAGAATGAGACCAATCGCTCAGTGACCTCATTTCAGAGCTTCCAACGCAGCTTCGATGGCTCACGCGGCGCTCACGGTTCTGTAAAGCCGATTCCACCAGCCTCAGATCCCCTCAACCCCGAAGAAGCGGGCTAGAACCTTCCGCCGCTAGAGTGCGGCGTATGAGTTCTTTCAATTTTCCCAATAATCCCTTCTCTCAAGGCTCGGGGCCTTTTAACAATGGCTTCCCTCGTCGGAAGAAGGTGGGACCTCTTCCACTCACCATCGCCAGCCTCGTCGTTATCGGGGTAGTGCTCGTATCTTTGAGTGGCTTCTATGCAGATATTCTCTGGTTCCGTTCAGTGAACTTCTCCTCAGTGTGGAAGACGACCTTGCTTACTAAGGCAGAACTCTTTATCGCATTTGGGTTTATTACCTCACTGATTATTTCAACGAATATCTATCTCGCTCATCGCAATCGTCCAATCTATGTTCCAACATCGCTGGAAGCCGACAATATTGAGCGCTATCGCAGCCAACTCGACCCCATCAAGCGTTATGTATTAATCGCAGGTGCATTAGCGGTCTTTTACTTTGCAGGAATGGCAGGGTCACGGCTCTGGCAGATCTGGCTGCCTTTCAAGAACTCCACACCATTTGGCGTAAAAGATCCACAATTTGGTTTAGATATCTCATTCTTCGCATTTAAATTGCCGCTCTACGAATCTCTTATAGGATGGGCGATCTCCACTCTTCTTCTCACCTTGATTGTTACCGCGGGCGTCCATTACCTTTACGGCGGAATCCGACCACAGGTTCAGGAAGATCGCACCTCAGTTGCCGCTCGCGTTCAACTCTCTGTCCTATTGGGTGCGCTCGTGCTCGTGAAAGCTGTCGCATATTGGTTCGATCGCTACACCTTGGCGTTGAAATCTGGGCGTTTAATCACTGGACTTTCCTATACCGATGTTAATGCCACCTTGCCAGCAAAGGCGATTCTGGCTGGGATAGCAGTTGTTTGCGCACTGCTCTTCTTCGCAAATATTGTTCGTCGCTCATGGGTCTTACCCGCTGCTGGTGTATCACTGATGGTTATCTCATCGCTCTTGATTGCGGGCATCTACCCTGCCTTCATCCAGCAGTTCCAAGTAAAACCATCTGAGTCATCGAAGGAAGCGCCATTCATTCAACGCAATATTGATGCAACGCGCGCGGCTTATGGCCTCGATAAGGTCACGATCAAGGATTACCAGGCAACCACATCTGTGGCCTCTGGCCAATTAGCTGGCGATTCAAACTCAGTTTCAAATACTCGCTTACTCGATCCAAACGTTGTCTCTGCAACATTTAGACAACTCCAGCAGATTAAGCCGTATTACACATTCCCGGATTCACTCGACATGGATCGCTACACAATTAATGGCAAGAGTCGCGACACAGTTGTAGCGGTTCGCGAATTGAATATTGCCGGGAGCCCGGTACGTAACTGGATCAATGATCACTTGGTTTACACACACGGCTTCGGCTTCGTTGGCGCTTATGCCAATACTGTTGATGCCGATGGCAAACCTTCCTTCGTTGTCGGAAATATTCCTCCAACAAATGGCTTGGGAACCTTCCAACCTCGAATCTACTTTGGTGAGAATGTTCCTGATTATTCGATTATCGGTGGAGCGAAGAGCTCAACTGCTACCGAGCTTGATTATCCAGACGATAGCTCTGCAAATGGGCAGAAGAACTACACCTATACCGGCACTGGCGGAGTCCCTATGGGTTCAATCTTCTCTCGCCTACTCTTTGCCATTAAATATAAAGAGCAAAGAATTGTTCTCTCGAACTTAATTAACAAGGATTCCAAGATCCTCTTCAACCGTAACCCGATGGATCGCGTTCAGAAGGTTGCGCCATGGTTGACCTTGGATGGAAACGAGTACCCGGCAATCGTTAATGGCCATATCGTCTGGATTATTGATGGCTACACAACATCGGCTGGCTACCCATATGCGAAGGTAACAAACCTCGCGGCAGCGACGACAAACTCAGTAAGCGCCGCCACAACATCGGTCGCTCCGCTAGCTGATCAAAATGTGAATTACATTCGCAATTCAGTAAAGGCCACTGTCGATGCATATGATGGAACTGTCCATCTTTACCAATGGGATACTAAAGATCCAGTCTTAAAGACCTGGTCGAAGGCATATCCAGGAACCGTTGAGCCAAAGAGTGCAATCTCTCCCGCTCTACTCAAACACATTCGCTATCCAGAAGATCTCTTCAATGTTCAACGCGATGTACTTAGCACCTATCACGTTGACTCTGCCAGCGCGTTCTACGGTGGCCAAGATTTCTGGCGTATTCCAAGTGATCCTTCTTCGCTCGGAGCGAATGCAGCAACTCAGCCTCCTTACTATCAGACAATGCAATTGCCTGGTGCGAAGAGTGAAGCATTTTCACTCTCGACCAGCTTTGTACCAAAGGGTGGCCGTCAGAACCTCACCGCATTTGCAGTTGTGAACTCTGATGCTGGTGCTGATTACGGAAAGATCACCGTGCTTCAACTGCCACGATCTACCAATATCTCTGGACCATCACAGGTTGCTTCAAACTTTGAAGCGAAGCCGGATGTTGCACAGGCGCTCTCACTTCTTCGCCAAGGTGGATCGGATGTAGTGCTTGGAAACCTTGTGACCTTGCCGGTCGGAAGTGGTCTGCTCTACGTGCAGCCAGTCTATGTTCGTGCAACTGCTAACTCAGCGGCCTATCCATTACTTCAGAAAGTTTTGATTAGCTTTGGAGATCAAATTGGATTTGATAACACCTTGCAAGGTGCTCTCGATCAGGTATTTGGAGGCAATGCAGGAACTGCACTCGGCAACAACTCATCTCCAACAACAAACACCTCAGGTGGAGTTGCAGGAAATACCGGTTCAAATACCTCATTAAAATCAGCACTTGCAGCAGCGCAAGCGGCTCTCGCAGATTCACAGAGTGCATTAAAGAATGGCGACTTCACCGCGTACGGTCAGGCACAGAGCAGATTGAAGTCTGCAATTGCTGCGGCAATTCGTGCACAGTCAGGAAAGTAAGGGGAGTTGAACCTGGATTGGGAGATTTGAAGAGTTTCCTTTAAGATGAGACTACCGACGCGGGGTGGAGCAGCTCGGTAGCTCGCTGGGCTCATAACCCAGAGGTCATAGGTTCAAATCCTGTCCCCGCTACTAGTACATGAGATCTGGCTCATAGTGTGCGACTCTTTCGAGAGTTCCACTCTATGAGTCAGATTTTTTTTATCGTCATGAGGCGAATACTCTTCTACATATGAGTCAAACTTCGGGAAGTTCATACTCGCAAAACATTCATCAACTCTTCGATCCGTCATCGGATCAGCTCGTCTCTCTCGTCGCCGATCGAACCGTTGCAGCGATCATCCATGCTTGGCGTGAGGGGCGAGAGGCACAGATTGTTCTTACTGGTGGTCGCACTGGGCTCTCAATCGCGAAGTCGGTCGATGTCGCTCTCTTTCGTGCCACCTCGCAGAGCGATGGCGAATCGTTCAAAGATTCTCGCCTGCGCATCTGGTTTAGCGATGAGCGATTTGTCCTCAATGATTCGCCTGATCGATCTGATACATCATTGATATCTGGATTCGAGAAGTCTCTGCCACGGATTCACTTTGAGAGAGTTGCCGGACCAGAGTCGACCACGGTTGAGGAAGCTGCCCGCGATTATGCGTTAGCTCTCGAGACTCGAGTTGGAGCAGAGTCTCGGTTCGATGCCGTGATCCTCAGCATGGGTGAAGATGGTCACATTGCCTCGCTCTTCCCGGGGCACACGGAGCAGCTCAATTCAACGGAATCCGCCATCTCGGTAGATAATTCTCCTAAGCCTCCCGCTGTGCGGGTATCGATCGGTGTCGCTCGACTGGCCAAGGCCTCCGCTATTTACATCTTCGCCCTCGGCGAGGGCAAGCGTGAGCCGCTGGCAGCGCTCCTTGCTGGAACTTCGGCTGCAAGCGAGGGCCCCATCTCAATGTTGAGAAAGAATTCACCTGCCACACAGATCTTTATTGCCACTGATTTAAAGCTGTAGTTTATTTTTACTAATCGATTACGAGACAACTGACGGAGAGACGAAGATGAGCAATCAAGAACTTCAATTCACAATGGTCGGCCTAGGACGTATGGGTGCAAATATTGTCCGCCGTATCTCAGGACACATTGATACCGCTCACCCAGTAAAGATCAGCGTCTTCGACGTTAATCCAGATACCGTCAAGGCGGTCGCAGCAGAGGGTCACACCGGACTCGCCTCGCTCGCAGACCTCGCCGGTCAAAATAGCGATAGCAATCCACAAATTGTCTGGGTGATGGTTCCAGCAGAGGTAACGAAGCAGACTATTCATGCGGTCGCAGAACACCTCGCGCCAGGTTCAACAATTATTGATGGTGGAAATACTTTCTATCGTGATGACATCGCTAATGCAGCCTGGCTTGCTACCAAGGGAATTAACTTCGTTGATGTTGGAACTTCTGGTGGCGTCTATGGACTTGAGCGTGGCTATTCATTGATGATCGGTGGCGATAAAGCAGTTGTCGAACGCCTTAACCCAATCTTCAAGGCACTTGCTCCTGGATTTGATGCCGCCGAGCGCACACCAGGACGCGAAGGTGAGCCATCAAACTCTGAACTTGGTTTCTACCACTGCGGCCCCGTTGGCTCTGGTCACTTTGTCAAGATGGTCCACAACGGAATTGAATATGGTGCGATGGCTGCATATGCAGAAGGCCTCAATATCTTCAAGGCAGCTGAAAAGGGCATCAAGCACCCAACAGCAGTCGGCGATCACGATGAGACAAAGTATGACCTCGATATGCGTGAAATTACTGAGGTATGGCGCCGTGGATCAGTCGTTGCATCATGGTTGCTCGATCTCACTGCGATTGCTTACCAAGAGGATCCAGAGCTCGATGGTTATGAGGGCTCAGTCTCTGATTCTGGTGAGGGTCGCTGGACTGTTGCAACGGCAATCGATGCGGGTGTACCTGCAAATGTGTTGAGCGCCTCACTCATGGGCCGCTTCTCTTCACGTGGGAATGATCTCTACGCAAATAAGGTTCTCTCTGCAATGCGCAAAAAATTCGGTGGTCACATCGAAGCGAAGAAGAAGTAAAGGAAGCCAATGGCACCCCGCAAAAAGAAGCTTGCTGATGCAGATGTACTCGTTCTCTTTGGAGCAACTGGTGATCTTGCGAAGAAGAAGCTCTTCCCAGCTTTGTACAACATGGCTCGCAGTGGATTCCTCACTACTGAGGTAATCGGTGTCGCTTCTACAAAGTGGAACCATGAAGAGTTTGTGAACTATGCCTTTGATTCCATCAAAAATACTGTTAAAGCCCCTGATGACAAAGTCCTTGAGTTTCTCGATAAGCACCTTGATCTCGTTGTCGGAAAGTATGAAGAGCAAGCTCTCTACGACAATCTTGCCAAACGCCTTGATGGTAAGAAGAACATTGTTATCTACCTCGCGATTCCGCCATCAGCCTTTGAACAAGTTACTCGCGGACTTCATAACGCAGGATTGATGGAGTTTGTCCGTCTCGTTGTCGAGAAGCCTTTTGGCCGCGATCTGAAGTCAGCGATTCATCTTCAGGATTCACTCGAAGCAGTGCTTCCAGAAGAGCGCATCTTCCGTATCGATCACTACCTGGGTAAAGAATCTGTTGAAGATATCTTGGTCTTCCGCTTTGCGAACTCGATTTGGGAACCGGTCTGGAACCATCGCTATATCTCAAGTGTCCAGATCACAATGGCTGAAGATTTCGGAATCGAAGGCCGTGGCGCCTTCTACGACGGCGTCGGCGCACTCCGCGATGTCTTGCAGAACCACCTTCTCCAAGTTCTTGCCCTTATTGCGATGGAGCCACCTTCAGAGATCAATGCCCACAATATGGAAGATGAGAAGCTCAAGATCTTCCGCGCTATTGCACCTTTGCATCCAGATAGCGTCGTTCGCGGTCAGTATGTTGGCTACCTCGATGAGCCTGGCGTAAAGGATCATTCAGATACCGAGACCTTTGCTGCAGCACTAGTTCATATCGATAACTGGCGTTGGGCAGGTGTGCCGTTCTATCTCCGTACCGGTAAGGCGCTTGCCGAAACCACTCTCGAAGTTATTATCGAATTTAAGCAACCACCTCGTATGCTCTTTGCAGAGTCTCAAGCTGGTGCGCCGAATATTCTCCGATTCCGTCTTGGAAAGAAAGATGGGGTGGATATCGAACTCCAAGCAAAATCACCTGGAGATTCACTTTCAACTCAACCGGTTCAACTCAATGTGGAGTTCTCAGCGGCACTGGGTGAACGCCAAGAGGCTTATGAGCGTTTACTCCGAGCCGCTATGGCTGGCGATCACATGCGCTTTACGCGTATCGACTCAGTCCTTGAAACCTGGCGAATCCTCGAGAACGTTATCTCGGGCGAACCTGCGCTCTTCCCATACTTTGTTGGATCATGGGGCCCAGAGCGAGCAAATGAACTCGTCGGCGGCGAATGGATTGATCTCTGATCACCAGAGGATATTTTTTATTGAAGTTCAGATGTGAATCGTAGATGCGCGTAGGCGATCCCGTCGATCGCCAACACGAAGGTCTCTCCCTGCCCAATCGACGATTGAACTGCTTCAGTAATATCGCTGTGAAATGGCGTGCTCGCGCGAGCAACCGGAGCTGCCTGACCATAGAGAATGGTGAATTTCTTTCCATCAGCGCTCATCCGGGCGGAGTAGCCGAGAGCTGGATCGAAGGTAAGCCCAACGATCTCGTGGTGAGCCAATGAAAGATCTTCAGCAGCAGCCTTTGAGGTAAGGATTTGGGCAGATTCAAAGAAGAGGGAAGAAGAGTTCTCTGGCTCCTGATGCATGTGTGAGATTGCCCGGGCAATAGATGCCAGAGAGCTATAGAGAAATGGCCGTTCCAGAATCGTTCCAGGAGTTTCACCAAGCGGGTGGGTGACTATGGTCAATGATGCAAGGCTGTGGTGCCAGACTTTCACTGGCGTTGGTTCCACTCTTTGACGAGTTGAAGAAGATTGATCAGATTGATCAACGTGTGAAGCTTGATTTTTTTTCTTGCGTGAGAAGAATGAGAATAGACCCATGGCGCCTGTGAGCTCTCTAATTCACGGCATCAAGGAATGCTTGATGCAATTTTCCATTAGTGGAAACTCCATTAGGTCCATGTGCGCCTCGACCACCATCGAGATCTCCAAAGATTCCACCAGCCTCTTCCACGATGATGGCATTTGCTGCCATATCCCAAAGCGCTAATACTGGCTCAACTGCAATCTCTACCGCGCCTTCAGCGACGAGCATGTGCGACCAGAAATCACCGAGGCCACGAGTTCTCCAGATACGCTCTTGGAGATCGATGAACTTCTGACGACGATCGCCCCAGCCAACGAGATCTGAATATGAGATTGATGCATCCTCAAGTTTTGCGACCCCAGAGACATGGATACGACGTGGATCTCCGCCATTCTCACTGACAAATGCGCCGCCACCTTTATGAGCAAACCAACGACGATAGATCGCTGGCGCACTCACAACACCGACAACAACTTCGTGAGCCGGGCTAACGAGTGCAATCAGCGTTCCCCAGGTCGGTACACCGCGCACAAAGTTTTTCGTGCCATCGATCGGATCAACGACCCAATAGTATTTTTCATTCGTTGGCGCTAGCGCCTCATCTCTTCCACCGAACTCTTCACCGATCACGAGGTCGAGTGGACGCTCTTGCGAGAGGACATCGCGAATCATAAATTCGATGCCCTTATCGGCATCGGTGACAGGAGTGAGATCTGGCTTAGTCTCGATCACGAGTTCGCTCGAGCGATATTTAGCCATAGACATGGCATCAGCGGCATCAGCGAGGCGCTGAGCAAGGGCTAGATCGAGTGCAAGATCTCTCATGGGGTGAGTCTAACTTGTCTCCATGTAGCGATTACTTGCTTTGGAGGAATTATTACTTGGTTCCCTCAGCAAGGAGTCGGCGGAGATTCGCAAGCCGTGAGATCGCGCTCTCGGAGAGATCTGGCCAATGGTTGAGAGCACAGCTCTCTTCATCGTGGGAGCAGTTGCGTGGGCAATGTTCAATCGCCGGTGCGAACTCAGGAAATGCACCAATAACACGATCCCGCTCTACGTGTGCAAG
>DAINZB010000006.1:9934-19015 GCA_036749135.1 Candidatus Nanopelagicaceae bacterium
GCGAGAAACTCTGATGGATCGGCGAGATCGCACTTAGTCACGATAATAAGTGGCGCGATTCCTTGGTCGAAGGCGACTACTAATGCACGATCGACAAATCCATGACGGGGTTCGGGATCTGCCGCCGCAATCACTATCGCAATCTGATCGACATTAGAGACGATCATCCGTTCAAATTCAGCAACATCATCAACAGTTCGCGTAAGGACATTCGCTCGCGGTTGGACTGCAACTATTCGGGCGAGTGATCCTTCAGCACCGGAGAGATCGCCAACGACACCGACGAGATCACCAACGACCACAGATTTACGACCGAGCTCCCGCGATTTCATTGCAGTGAGAACGAGCCCATTCTCTTCAATGAGACAAGTGGTGCGACCTCGGTCGACGCCTATAACGCGTGCGATCTGCGAGTTTGAGTAATCGGGGCGATCTTTGGTGCGAGGCCGGGTGCGCTCTTTGGGGCGGATACGGACATCATCCTCATCAAATTCGCGCGGGGTCATGTAATGGCCGAATTCACTTACTGTCCAAGGAGATCTACCCAAGCGCCAGGGAAGTCGGGAAGAGTCTTCTTGGTGGTCTCAATATTCTCAACGTTAATACCAGGAATACGCAATCCAATCATCGCGCCAGCGGTCGCTAAGCGATGGTCTTCATAACTATGGAAGGTGCCGCCATGAAGTGGCGCTGGTGAAATATGGAGAGCGCTCTCTTCCTCATCCACATCTCCACCAAGAGCATTAATCTCCGCGGCGAGAGCAGCGAGTCGATCAGTTTCGTGAAGTCGGAGATGGCCGATTCCTCGGAGTGATGATGGTGAATCGGCGAGGGCGCAGAGCGCGGCAATCGATGGAGTGAGTTCACCAACATCATGGAGATCGGCATCGATTCCGTGAATCGTCCCATCACTCGTGATGGTGAGGTCACTTCCATCTTTATTTTCAGTGAAAGAGATCGTGGCACCCATCCGAGTAAAGATCCCTCGAAGCTCATCACCTGGTTGAGTGGTTTGCTTCGGCCAATCAGTAATAGTGACTGAACCACCACAGATCATCGCAGCCCCCATAAAAGGTGCAGCGTTGGAGAGATCTGGTTCAATCGTAATTTCGCGACCCTGCATCAGAGTCGGTGCAACGCGCCATTCCACGCCATTAATGACATCAACAGTGACTCCAACTTCACGGAGCATCTGAACTGTCATCTCGATATGTGGCATTGATGGAAGTGTCGAACCAGTATGGCGGACCGTGATTCCCTCTTTCGTCGCTGGTGCAACAAGTAAGAGCGCTGAAATAAATTGACTTGATGATGAAGCATCAACATCAACGACACCGCCACGCAACTGTCCGTTCGCATTAATAGTGAGAGGAAGTGAGTAGCGAGAGCCATGTTCAATCGATACGCCAAGGGACTCTAAAGCAGCAATAACCGGGCCGAGTGGTCGCTCATGGGAACGTGGATCGCCATCAAAGTGGATGAGGCCATTAGCCATTGCCGCAACTGGCGGAAGAAAGCGCATTACTGTTCCAGCGTTACCAACATCTACCTGAGCTGGCCCGAAGAGCTTGCCGGGGGTTACGGTGAGATCACCATTAGGTGCTTCATCAATTCCCACACCGATTGCCTTAAGGCCAGCGATCATTAAGGCTGAGTCGCGTGAGTGCAGAGGCTTGCGGAGCAGTGAAGGAGATTGGGCGAGTGCCGCCAAGATCAGTGCACGATTGGTGACTGACTTTGATCCTGGAATTGTGATGCGCGCATGTACTGGAGTATTGCCCCGATGTGGGGCGGGCCAGAGTTGCGTCATGTGTGAATCCTACAGTGAGCCGCTACTCTCTCACTCATGTGCGGTCGATATGCGCTCTCTAAGCTCCCTGAGGAGTTACTCGCAGAGTTTGAGATCCATTCTGGTTCGACCCAACTTCCCATCCTTCCCGCCGATTGGAATATTGCTCCTACGCGCGAGATATATATCGTTAAAAGCGATAGCGGAAGTAGCGAGAGCGGAAACCAACGAACTCTTGCCACCGCCTCATGGGGAATCATCGCGCCGTGGAGCAAAGATGCGCCATCAGCGCTCCGTTCACAATCGCAAGCGATTAATGCCCGAAGTGAGAGCGTCGATAGCAAACCAACATTTAAGAACGCCTTTCGAAATCGACGATGCCTGATTCCGGCTGATGGCTATTACGAATGGGCTACAGAGATGGGTCCCTATAAACCAAAACAACCTTTCTATATCTCACATGAAGAGTGGGAGACGAAACGAAGATCCTTGGCATTCGCTGGAATCTGGGATCGTTGGGTTGCACCAGATGGGCGAGTTGTTGATAGCGCTGCAATTATTACGCGACCAGCAGTTGGCTTCTTAGCGACCGTCCACTCTCGGATGCCAACATTTCTTCCGCAGGATCGATGGGATCGTTGGCTCGATCGTTCACTCAACGATGTCGATGGGATTCGTGAATTGATGGAGCTGACAGTGCCTGATCTAGGCCTCATCGCTCGTCCGGTCGCAGATCTCGTTAACTCGATCCGCAATACTGGACCTGAGTTGATCACCCCCATCGAGCTGGGTGAGCCCGAGACTCTCTTCTAGTCGTCCATTTAGCCGATGCGCTTGCGGGTTAATCTTCACGCATGCGGGAATAGATCCATCCCTCAGCGCGTTCTCAGAGTATGGCAGTAGCCTTATTTCCTATGAGCACCGAGCTTGAGTTGCAGAAGAGCGCAGCGACCGCCGATGGTTTGGCGATCGACCGGGCGACTGAGACTCCACGTGCTCGAAAAGAGCGCTTTGAGAGAGATGCACTGATCTTTGCAAATGCTCTCTATGGCGCAGCGCTTCGCTACACAAAGAACCAACAAGATGCGGAAGATCTTGTTCAAGATACCTTTGCAAAGGCATTTAACTCTTTTCATCAATTTGAACCAGGCACCAATCTCAAAGCCTGGCTCTATCGCATTCTCACAACAACTTTTATTAATACCTATCGAAAAGATCAACGCCGACCACAGATCTCTGATGGTGAAGTCGAGGATTGGCAGATCTACGAAGCGGCATCACATACCAGCGATCAAGGAAAATCCGCCGAAGATGAAGTGCTCGAAAATCTTCCTGATGGCGATGTAAAAGAAGCGCTCGCCGCGATTCCCGAAGATTTTCGAATGGTCGTCTACTACGCCGATGTAGAGGGGTACTCCTACAAAGAGATCGCCGAGATCGTAGGAATTCCAAGTGGAACTGTGATGTCTCGCCTCCATCGGGGTCGTAAGTTGCTCCGTGAATCTCTCGCTGATTACGCACGCTCTCGTGGAATCTCACCCCAGAATGAGAAGAGTGAGAAGGCTGAAAATGCTGGAGTAGCGGGGAAGGGGGGCGCTCGTGAATAACGGCGGAAACCACCAACACTCGTGTGAAGAGATCTTCCATGCCATCTTGCTCTCGATCGACCACGAGCTCAATGACCCAAGCCTTGAGGTGGCGCTTGTTCAGCATTGCGAGCAGTGCCCACCATGCAGTAGCACGATGGTGGCCCATCAACAGAACGTCGCCCTCCTCAAATCCCTCCTTGGCGGAGCCTGCCAAGAGGTCGCACCAGAGAGATTGCATGCCCAACTTCTCGCTCAGACTGAGGCGCTCGCGGCGCAGATGCAGGCCGAGCAATTACTTGGTTCTGAATTCGGAGTTGGCACCTTTACCCAAACTTTTAGCCAGACCACCATCACAATTGATGGCCAAACAACTATTGAAATTTCACATACACAGGAGTTTCGCGAAGGTTTCTAGCTCTACTCGTGCGCTAAGTTAATTTCATGAATCCGGAAGAGCTGCTGGGAATTGTGGGCATGTCCACGATGATCGTGCGCGCTGCCGACACCTCTGTTGCATCTGGGACGAATGATCTTCCTGTCCTCTCAAGTAGCAGCGCTCAAGCTTTAGTAGAGAGCGCATGCAGTGCAGCTCTCGCCGAGTACTTTGCACCGGGAGAGACATCTTTTACTGTCGCGATCGCTCTCGAGATGGCGACATCAATCTCAGTCGGTGAAGAGGCGCGCGCCCATGTGCGCGTTATTGAGGTGCAGGATAACCTGCTGATCTTTGAAGCAGCGATTACCCACTTAAATAGAACAATCGCCACTGCACATGTGCAGCGGCGATTGATAGATCGACTTTCCTTTATGGCTCGTATTGCAGCCGAGCGGATCGTCTCCGCGTGATTGGGCTTTTCTTAATTATTCGGCTGGAGCCGATTTAAAAGTCAAGCCTTCTTGGTAGCCCAGAAGATCTCTGAAATCTCTTCGATCTTTGCGAGGAGCTTGTCGGCAACGGCAACATCATTTGTTCCCTTGGTTCCGCCAGCGCCTGCAAGCTTTGTTGCCTCATTGAAGAGTACGTGGAGCTGTGGGTATGCCTCGAAGTGAGGAGCCTTGAAGTAATCAGTCCAGAGAACCCAGAGGTGGTGCTTCACCATCTCGGAACGCTCTTCCTTGACTGCTACTGCACGCGCCTTGAAATCTGCATCTGATGAAGCTGCGTACTTCTCCATTGCTGCCTTTACAGATTGTGCCTCGATCTTTGCCTGAGATGGATCGTAGATTCCGCATGGGAGATCGCAGTGAGCTGAAGCTGTTACTGCTGATGAGAAAATATCTGAGATAAGAGTTGTCAGTGTCATGGGAGATAGCGTACATCTAGACTTCTAGGCGTGCGCATCCTGAAAATAACCGTCACGGGTCGATCTATGGAGCCAGCGCTCTATGAGGGCGATCGGGCGCTCTTTCGATATTTTCCAGATGGAGTAAAGGCCGCCGAGATTGGCGCAGCGCTAGGGAAGATCGTGCTCGTCCGCAGATCGGCAGAGCCCGGGCTACTCACGGTAAAGCGTCTCAGCAAAGTTCTCGATACTGGCCTCTGGGTAGAGGGTGATAATCCAGAGAGCTCAACAGATTCTCGCCACTACCTCACGATCTCACCACAGGAGATCGTTGGTATTTACTTACTGCGATATCGAAGAGCACCACATCGACGGAGCTCACATCGCAGGAGAGGCCGTACGAGTACTACCGAGTGAATGCCTCTTCGAGGAGTGCCTTCTGTTCTTCTTCATGGAGATGATGGCTACCTGTAGCAGGTGATGCTGTTGCGCGACGAGAGACTCTGCGCAACGCACGACCACCAAGTGCTTCAAGAGTATTAAGTGCAACAAATGGCCATGGACCTTGGTTCGCTGGCTCATCTTGAACCCAGAGAAGATTCGCGTTTGGATGCTTGGCAGCCTCGGCAACGATCTCAGCAACTGGGAGTGGATAGAGCTGTTCAACACGAATGATCGCAGTGGAGTTCTCACCGCGCTTTGCGCGCTCTGCAACGAGATCCCAATAGACCTTGCCTGATGTAAAGATGACGCGTGTGGCGTTCTGAACAGTTGGATCAGAGATCACTTTCTGGAAGTGGCCATTGGTGAAATCTGCGAGCCCCGATCCAGCGGCCTTCAAGCGAAGCATCGACTTTGGTTCGAAGACGATGAGTGGGCGACGTGCAGGATTCTTGGCATGCCAACGTAGCAAGTGGAAGTAATTCGCAGGGCTCGATGGTTGGGCAACTGTCATATTCTGCTCGGCACAGAGTGCGAGATAACGCTCGATACGAGCAGATGAGTGATCTGGTCCTTGGCCTTCATAACCGTGAGGCAAGAGTAGGACGACAGAGGAGCGCTCGCCCCACTTCTGAAGTGCGGATGAGATGAACTCATCGATGATGGTCTGCGCACCATTGGCAAAGTCACCAAATTGTGCTTCCCACATCACGAGCGCATCATCGCGAACAACGGAGTAGCCATACTCAAAGCCCATCGCTGCATATTCAGAGAGGAGTGAGTTGAAGACGAAGAATTGATTATCGGTATCACGAACGAGTTCGCGGAGTGGAGTCCAGAATGATCCATCGTTTTGATTGAGAACAATGGCATGGCGCTGCGAGAATGTTCCGCGTCCGACATCTTGACCGGCAAGACGTACAGGGTGGCCTTCCAAGAGTAGCGATCCCATTGCAAACATCTCACCAGTAGCCCAGTCGACCGTTCCCTCATCGAGCATCTCGGTGCGTTTAGCAAGTTGAGGCGCAAGACGTGGGTGAACGGTGAATCCTTCAGGCGCAGCAACTTGGGTCGCTGCAATCTTGCGAAGTGTTGCTTCATCAACTGCCGTATTAACAGTCGCAGGTTCGGCAGCCTCTGGGATGACAAAGTTATCTGAGTGGGCTGGTTCAACATTGTGAACCGAGTTAAAGACCGCTTCTAGCTGAGCCTGATAGTCACGCAATACTTCTTCAGCCTCGTCAACGGTGATATCACCACGGCCGATGAGCGCCTCGGTGTAGAGCTTACGAGTGCTGCGCTTAGCTTCGATGAGCTTGTACATCATTGGCTGTGTGTAGCTTGGCTCATCACCTTCATTATGGCCACGACGGCGGTAGCAGACGAGATCGATGATGACATCTTTATTAAATGCCTTGCGATAGTCGTAAGCCAACTTTGAAACACGAACGACAGACTCTGGGTCATCACCATTGACGTGGAAGACCGGCGCCTGAATCATCTTGGCAATATCTGTGCTGTATGTCGACGAGCGAGCAGCCCATGGCGATGTCGTGAAGCCGATCTGATTATTCACAACGATATGGATAGTTCCACCGGTGCGATAACCAGAGAGCTGGGACATGCTGAGAACTTCAGAGACGATTCCTTGACCAGCAAAGGCGGCGTCACCATGAACCAAAATTGGGAGAGTGGCGTACTCATCTTTAATGTTCTTAATATCTTGCTTTGCGCGAACGATGCCTTCGAGTACTGGGTTTACAGCTTCGAGGTGAGATGGGTTCGCTGCTAAGTAGACCTTAGTAGTGGCGCCAGATGGTGCGGTGAAAGTTCCCTCGGTGCCGAGGTGGTATTTCACATCGCCGGTGCCATGAACTTCATTATCGGCGTAGTGGCCCTCAAACTCTTGGAAGATCTGTCCGTATGACTTGCCACCAATATTCGCAAGGACGTTGAGACGACCGCGGTGTGGCATACCGATGCATACCTCATCGAGTGAATCTTCGGCAGCGCCAGAGATGATCGCATCGAGCATTGGAATAAGGGATTCGCCGCCTTCAAGTGAGAAGCGCTTCTGGCCGACATACTTTGTCTGGAGGAATGATTCAAAGGCCTCTGCGCTATTGAGCTTGCGAAGGATGCGCAGCTGTTCATCGCGCTCGGTGACAGGTGCACCAATTTCTACTCGCTCTTGAATCCAGCGACGCTCTTCTGGATTTTCGATATACATATATTCGATGCCGATATGACGGCAATATGAGTCGCGCAGAATTCCGAGAATGCGACGGAGTTTCATAAATGGCTTGCCACCGAAGCCACCTGTTGCAAATTCGCGATCGAGATCCCAGAGTGAGAGTCCATGTGTCACGACATCGAGGTCAACGTGTTGGCGCTGCTCGTAGCGAAGGGGATCGATATCTGCCATTAAGTGGCCAGATTTACGATAGGCCTCAATGAGTTGCTGAACACGAGCAGTCTTAGAGATCTGATCATCTTTCGAGAACTGCATATCCTGTACCCAGCGAATAGGTACATATGGAATACGCAGTGCAGCAAAGATCTCGTCGTAGAAGCCATCGGCTCCGAGCAGAATGCCATGGAGGCGGCTTAAGAAGTCTCCAGATTGTGCACCTTGAATAATGCGATGGTCATAGGTGCTTGTGAGTGTGATGACCTTGCTAATGGCTAAGTTTGAGAGCGTCTCTTCATTAGCTCCCTGGAACTCTGCTGGGTAATCCATCGCACCAACACCGAGAATGAGTCCCTGTCCTTGGACGAGACGAGGTACAGAGTGGACTGTTCCGATAGTTCCTGGGTTTGTGAGTGAGACTGTTGTGCCAGCAAAATCTTCAACAGTGAGAGAGCCAGTGCGAGCCTTGCGTACTGTCTCTTCATAAGAGGCCCAGAACTGACCAAAATCTAGGCTCTCGCAACCCTTGATCGATGGCACGAGAAGTTGACGTGAACCATCAGGCTTTGCCAAGTCGATAGCGATACCGATGTTGATATGTTCTGGACGACCGATCGCTGGCTTTCCATCGAGTTCGGTATAGAACGCATTCATCTCTGGCATCTGACGTAGCGCCTTCACCATGGCATAACCGATGATGTGAGTGAATGAAACTTTGCCACCACGTCCACGCTTGAGGTGGTTATTAATAACGGTGCGGTTATCGATCATCAACTTTGCAGGGATGGCACGAACAGATGTCGCAGTTGGAACTGCTAATGAAGCTTCCATGCTCTGCACAACGCGCGCGGCAACTCCGCGAATTGGTTCTACTGATGCTGCACCTGGAGTCACGAGTGTGGGAATCGGCTTTACAACTGGATCCGCGGGAGTTGAAACTGGCGCCTTCGCTGGATCGAGTGCGGCAGATGGCGTAGTTGCCGGAGTCGGATTCACTGGAGGATTGGCTGGCGGATTCACTGGAGTGTTCACGGAGATAGTTGCCTGACTCGTTGTGGTGGTGGCTGGTGTATTAACTGGATTCGATGGTGATGCAACAGGTTGTGATGCAACAGCTTGTGCAGATTTTGGAAGCGGTGGTGTTCCACCCTTAGGCGCAGAGGCAAGAGGCGGAAGGGTTGGCGATATTGAGCCATTAATTCCCGAGTTGGAATTACCAGAAGGCTTCACATAATCGGCGAAGAATTCGTGCCAGGCCGCGTCAACCGAGTTGGGATCGCGGAGAAAATTTTCGTACATCTCATCGACGAGCCATTCATTGGGACCAAATGATCCACCGAAATGGTTCTCAGGAGTATGTGACCCTGATGCCGACACTGGCGCTCCGATTCTTTGAGAGTTGCTGGTGAACTTTTTCGAGCAATTCTTCGTATTTCTAGTATTTCAAGCGAAGTCTAATCAAAAAAGGAGGGCGCTCCGAAAGCGGAAGGTGGGAATATCCTCAGAAGGGGTGTGACCTGCGCGACTTGAGCCCTAACTCTCGATGGCCGGGCGGTACCCAAGGAGGGT
>DAINZB010000006.1:19115-28398 GCA_036749135.1 Candidatus Nanopelagicaceae bacterium
CGATAGATGCGATCAGAATTTTCAGCCATGCCGTAATTCTAGGCCCACCCATTGGCGGGCTGGCTCAAAGGGCTTTTCTCTCACCGGATGCGAGAGTAATTTGAGTGCGGAGCTAGGGCCATTAAAGCACTGGACCAAAAGAGCGCTAGAGAGGAATCACGGAGCCAAAGTGAAGAATGGCGCGAAGGCCGAGATCGAATTTTCAAGTGATGGAGTGACTGATTCACTGACTGATGCGCTCGCTCCCGCTCGTTTTCATGAGTACCTCATCGGTGAGCTATCGATGGCGAACCGGGAGCAACGTACGATCACACTCATCTCGTTGCGGATATCGATGGATTCGATGAGGCCAGAGCCTCTCGACTCTGGAGAGAAGCGGAAGCCGGTGGGGGAAGTCGAATCGATCCATCAGAATCTAAAGCTCCTCTCGACCAATATTCGACGCCTCCTCCGTGGCGGGGATCAGATCGGCCGCATCTCCGAGGATGGATTCTGGATTTTGATTCGTGGCGATATCAGTGCAGCCGAGATTGCCTGTGAGCGATTTATGCACGCGGTGGGGGAGAGCACGTGGCGCGAGATGCGGCAGATACGTTATTGCGAAAGTGAAGTGGGCGAAGAGATAAGAAACCTACTTCGTAGAATGGATCAGATCCACTTTACGAAGTAGGTACTTTGAGAAATCGGTACTTTTAAAAAAGTATTGCGTTAATTCCCAGGTGCTTGAGCAACTCGCTTTGCGCGACAAGCAGCAAGAGCCGCAGCAATCTTTGGAGATTGTCGATCAAGTCCTTGTAGATCTGAGAGTGCAGAGACATTGACGCCATTTGTATTTAAGCAGGCAATATATGCGGCGACATTCGCTGGTGTATTTGCAACACCACCACCGGCTCCGAAGCCACCCATGCCAGATCCACCCATGCCACCGCGGCCGAATCCACCACGACCAAATGCTGGACGAAGCGATGCACACTTTGTCATTGCTGCTTGTTGCTTAGCCGAGAGAGTTGGACGAGGAGCAGGCGAAGCGCCATTCTGGCCGTTGTTTGCAGGATTATTATCATCGGGTCCACCGAAGCCGCGACGTCCACCGAATGCAGGGAGGGTTACACCCTGTGCCTTTAGGCACGCTGTGTACTTTGCCATTGCGGCGGCAAAGGCTGGATTAGCAGCTGGTCCACCATCATGACCACCATTGGGGCCGCCACCAAGAGATGGAGCCGCACTTGTTGATGCAGCCCAGACCAACTTCCCACTGAGAGCTTTTGTGCATGTAAGTGACTTGCCGGCAACCGTTGTTGTTGCGCCAGCGGTAGAGCAAGCACCGCCAATTTTTGCTGCCGTTGCAGATCCCTTAACGGCGGTAGCGCCTTTAAGGGTTGTTGCTTGGGCGGCGGAAAAACCTGAGGCGGTGACCGCGACGAGGAGAGAGACTGTGGCGAGGCCACGCACGAGAATCGAATTCTTGGAATAGAAAGATGTCATGCGAGAAGGGTAAGCGGTAAATGGAGCGTTCGAACCGAGATCAACAGGATTTTTGATCAAGAGTTCCTGAGAATTTTGGTCCGCACTCTCGCGTTAGACTTGGCAGATGAGCGACTCGACGACACATGCCAAAGTCCTAGCATCCCTGCCAGTCGGGGAGCGCGTGGGAATCGCATTCTCAGGTGGACTTGATACCTCAGTCGCCGTTGCATGGATGCGCTCAAAGGGCGCTGTCCCATTCACCTATACCGCTGACCTTGGCCAATATGACGAACCGGATATCGACTCTGTTCCATCTCGCGCAAAGGCATATGGCGCGGAAGGTGCCCGACTTGTTGATTGCAAATTAGCGCTCGTTGAAGAAGGCCTTGCTGCGATCGCCTGCGGTGCATTCCATATTCGCTCAGGTGGAAAGCAATACTTCAATACAACTCCACTTGGAAGAGCGGTTACAGGAACTCTCCTTGTTCGCGCAATGTTAGAAGATCAGGTCTCCATTTGGGGCGATGGTTCGACATACAAGGGCAATGACATTGAACGTTTCTATCGTTATGGACTCCTCGCCAATCCATCACTTCGCATCTACAAGCCGTGGCTTGATAATGATTTCGTCAATGAACTCGGCGGACGTAAAGAGATGTCTGAGTGGTTGGTAGCGAACAACTTGCCTTATCGCGATAGCACTGAGAAGGCCTATTCAACAGATGCGAATATCTTGGGCGCGACCCATGAGGCGAAGAAGTTAGAAGAGCTCGATGCATCACTTGAAATCGTTGAGCCAATTATGGGTGTGAAGTTCTGGGATCCATCAGTTGCAATTGCCACCGAGGATGTCCGCATTGAATTTGCTCAAGGTCGTCCGGTCGCAATTAATGGTGTGGCTTTTACAGATTCCGTTGCATTGATGCAGGAAGCAAATGCAATTGGTGGCCGCCACGGACTTGGTATGGCTGATCAAATTGAGAACCGAATTATCGAAGCGAAGAGCCGCGGTATTTATGAAGCGCCAGGAATGGCTCTGCTCTTTATTGCATACGAGCGTTTAATCAGCGCAATCCACAATGAAGACACGATTGCGAATTACCATGCCGAGGGACGCCGTCTTGGCCGCCTTCTCTACGAAGGTCGCTGGTTTGATCCGCAGGCGCTTATGCTCCGCGAATCACTGACCCGTTGGGTTGCATCTGCAATTACCGGTGAGGTCACTCTTCGCCTTCGTCGCGGAGATGATTACTCGGTCATCAATACAACGGGACCAGCACTGAGCTACCACCCAGAGAAGCTCTCGATGGAGCGCACGGAAGATGCCGCCTTTGGACCGACTGATCGCATTGGCCAGCTCACGATGAGAAATCTCGATATCGCCGATACTCGTGCGAAGTTAGAGCTCTATAGCCGCCAAGGCCAGTTAACTGGAGAAGGTCAATTTAAATTGATTGGTGAGCTCGAGTAATTACTCGGGTATTAAAAGTTCTGCTGCTGTTCGAGCATACGAGCGCGGTTACGCGCAGCGCGACGCTTCATAGCGCGACGTTCATCCTCAGATAGACCGCCCCAGACTCCAGCATCCTGTCCAGATTCGAGCGCCCAGGCCAAGCAGGCATCTTTTACGACACAGCGATTACAGACCTTCTTCGCCTCTTCAATTTGAGCAAGGGCGGGGCCGGTATTTCCGATGGGAAAGAAGAGCTCAGGGTCTTCTTCGCGGCAAGCTGATTCGTGACGCCAATCCATGCGTGGTCAGCTCCTTTATGTTGGGGAAGATGGATAGTGGTTGAGAGAACCCACTCACTATCGGTCAGGGGAGTATTCTCGCAGTGCTCACCTCAGTTAACAAGGATATTTGCTGAGACTTTGCTCATTTGTTCATGAAATGGGGCGTGCCCCTCGTCACCAAAGTGCCCCCGACAGGATTCGAACCTGTGCACCCGCCTCCGGAGGGCGGTGCTCTATCCCCTGAGCTACGGGGGCTCGGGTTGTAAAGAGTATTGCGCGAGATCAAGGGTATCAGTGCAAGAATTGGCAGATGAGCACAGAGATCGCCTACTTCGCCACCGGATGTTTCTGGGGCGCCGAACGTCGTTTTTGGAAGTTGGCGGGCGTCACCGAGACTTCCGTTGGCTATATGGGCGGAGTTCGCCCGTCGCCAAATTATGAGCAGGTCTGCACCGGAGTCACCGGCCACGCTGAAACTGTTGCCGTGACCTTTGATTCAGAGCTCATCACCTACGAGCGCCTCCTCGAAGAGTTTTGGACGATGCACGATCCAACCTCGCTCAATCAGCAAGGTGGCGATATCGGCACTCAATATCGCAGCGCAATCTTCACAACATCTGAGGATCAGATGGCGAAGGCGATGAAGAGTCGCGATCTCTATCAGAGCGCGCTCCATGCGCAAGGTATCGGCGAGATCGTCTCGGAGATTACTCCAGCAGATGGATATCCATATTGGTTAGCAGAGGAGTATCACCAGAAGTATTTGGCGAAGAATCCCAATGGTTATGACTGTCACTCATCAACCGGCGTGCCATTTCCATCCAGCGATAACATCGTCACTCGTTAATCTGCCCCGATGAATTCAAGCGCTTCTGTCAGTACTACCGCATGGGTAGTCACACTCGCTGGTCTCGGGATCTTCCTCACCTTCGATTTCTTCATGGCGTATAAAGATCGTCATAAAGAGACAACGCTGAAGAAGGCGACAATCTGGGTCCTTCTCTATATTGCACTTGCCATAGCTTTTGGATTCAGTCTTGGAATCTGGGCAACCGAACAAGCGCGATCTGAATATTTTGCTGGCTGGGTCACCGAGTACTCACTCTCCTTCGATAATCTCTTTATCTTTATTTTGATTCTCGCCCGATTAAAGGTGCAGAAGGAGAAGGAAGAACTAGTCCTACTTATTGGAATAGTCTCATCACTCTTCTTGCGAGGAATCTTTATCGCCGCAGGATCTGCAATCGTCAATCGCTTTCAAGCCATCTTCTTCCTCTTCGGCGGATTCCTGATCTACACCGCGGTTCAACTCTTTCGCGAGAGCGAAGAGGAGGAGTGGCATGAGGGTCGCGCCATCACATTTATTAAAAATAAGGGAGCATCTACCTTCGTTGTAGCCCTCTCTGCAATTGCAATCACGAATGTACTTTTCGCCTTTGACTCTATTCCAGCCATCTTTGGTCTGACTCGCAACCCTTATGTCATCGTTACTGCCAATGTCTTCGCCTTAATGGGATTGCGCCAGCTCTACTTCCTCATCGGGGGACTCATGTCCCGGTTGATCTATCTGACTGAGGGCCTCTCGATCATTCTCGCCTTCATTGGATTCAAATTGATCTTTGAGGCAGCGATCGCAACAGGCCATCCGAAGGTCTTTGGTATTCATATCCCAGAGATATCCCTTGGCTTGAGCCTTGCTGTCATTATTGGGACGCTCGCCATTACTGCTGCCCTAAGCCTCTATAAGAGTAGGGAGAACTCTGCTTCGTAACGTCGTGCCCTCATTTACAGAGCACGTATTCCCATGCAGACTACTCAGATGAATTCCAGCGCGCCATTCCTCTCTGTCGCATCACTTGCAAAACTCCAAGGACGGACGAGTGCAAAGTGGCGAGATTTTCCACACGATGTGCTTCCGCTTCCTGTTGCGGAGATGGATTATGAGATCGCGCTACCTATTCGCGAGAAGTTGATCGAGATGATCGCAGAATCGGATACTGGTTATCTCGGTGGGATGCCTGAGCTCGCAGAATCTCTCGCGTACTTTGCTAAAGCTCGTTGGAATTGGGATATCGAGAGCGATTCAGTATTTCCTGCTACTGATGTCGGTGTTGGCGTCGTTGAAATGATGCGCACCTTTGTGCAACCAGGAGATGGGATTGTTCTTAACTCTCCGGTCTATCACAATATTGGGAATTGGATTGATGAACTCAAATGCCGTCGAGTAGATGCGCCTATGAAGCGGGATGGCCTCACCTACTCACTTGACTTTGATGCTATCGAGAAGGCTTATGCATCTGGTGCAAAGGCCCACATTTTATGTAACCCAGCTAATCCAGTAGGGGCAATTTTTAGTCGCGAAGATCTCTCAACTTTGGCTGAACTCGCCAAAAAATATAACGTCATCATCGTCAGCGACGAGATCCACGCACCGTTGGTCTACTCAGAACATACCTTTGTGCCATTCCTTGCTGTGAGTGAGACCGCACGTGAAGTCGGATTCTGCGTGATATCAGCAAGCAAGAGTTGGAACTTGGCAGGACTCAAATGCGCTCAGATTGTTACTGGTTCTGAGAGATTCACAGCTATTGCTCGATCGATGCCACCAGCAGTTCTCTGGCGTGCCTCACTCTTTGGAGCCGTTGCCGCCTCTGTCGCATATCGGTGCACAGATTGGTTGGACGCAGCAAATGCGACCAATGATCGAAATCGACGTTATCTCAAAGAGCTCCTTGATAGCCAGTTGCCTCAGGTGGGCTATCGAGTTCCTGATTGCAGTTATTTAGCGTGGCTTGACCTCAGTGCCCTCAACTTAGGAGCAAATCCAAGCGAGCGCTTACTCAATGAGGCGAAGGTAGCCTTCAATAGCGGCGCCTCCTTCGGCCCTGGCCATGATCAATTTGTTCGATTGAACTTCGCGACGAGCGAAGAGATCATCGCTGAAGCAGTCAGGCGCATCGCTTCACTAGCGTGACCCGACTAGTAGGCTTTCCTCATGATCAATGAGCAGAAGTGGCAGCCAGATTCTTTGGTAGTTGCTGCCGGTCGACCTGATTTAGTACCTGGTTCGGCGGTGAATGTACCGGTCTCTTTCACCTCAACCTATGTCGCTCCAACTGGGATTGGCTATGGCCGCTCTGGAAATGAGACCTGGAGTGCTCTTGAGGGCGCCATCGAATCTCTTGAAGGTGGAAAGACTCTTCTCTTCTCATCAGGAATGGCTGCGATATCTGCAGTCTTTGAATTACTCCCACATCGTTCAATCATCGTGGCATCACGTAATGGTTACACCGGAACGATGTATTGGCTTAAGCGCTTGGAATCTGAACGTTCGTGCGAAGTTCGTTATGTCGATATCTCAGATACAGCCGAAGTATTAGCTGCACTACCTGGCGCAAACTTTTTATGGATTGAGTCTCCAACAAACCCTGCTTTGGAAGTGGCAGACCTGCCAAAGATTATTCCTGCTGCTAAAGCGCTAGGAATTGGCGTTGGCGTTGACAATACCTTTGCGACAGCGCTCCTCCAGCAACCTCTTGCCATGGGTGCAGATATCTCCATGAATTCAGTAACAAAATTTATTGCCGGACATAGCGATCTGATTATGGGTGCGCTCTCGATGAATGATGATGCGCTCTTTAATCGGCTCACGTTGCATCGCAAGCAAGCAGGGGCTATTCCTGGAGCGATGGAAGTCTTTCTCGCTCTTCGGGGAATTCGTACTCTCGATGTTCGACTTGAGCGCGCCCAAAAGAATGCGATGGAACTGGCGGTGCGGTTAAGTTCTCACCCCGCTGTTCAGAACGTTCGCTACCCGGGACTGCCTACTGATAAGCACCATGCTGTTGCCGCATCATTTATGAAGGGCTTTGGCGCCATCATCTCCTTTGAGGTGAAGGCGGGGGCAGATGCCGCTGATAAGGCATGCTCATCATCGCGCTTACTCACTCATGCCACCTCATTGGGTGGGGTGGAGACCTTCTGGGAGCGACGCCATCGCTGGGAAGGCGAGAGTGAGCACATTGCCAAGAGCCTGATCCGCCTCTCCGTCGGCATTGAGAATGTTGACGATCTCTGGGCGGATATCGATCAAGCCCTTCGGGCTTAAAGGCGACGCTTCAGGAATCAACCTGCCGCAAGTGTTAGATTGAGCCCATGTTTAAAGCAATCCGCAGACTCTTCGGACTCTTCGCACTCCTTGCGGTGATCTTTGGAGCGCTCAAAGGCATCTTTGAATGGCTCGATCGCAATGGCGAAGATGACCACGAGATCTTCTCGGAAGATGAGGAGCACTCGCTCTAGCGGGTCCTTGATGAGTAACTTCTCAACACCTGAAAGCACTGAATACGTAGCAGGCGTCTGCAATATTGGCCCTTCTGAAATTCGCAAGCGTCAAACAGTTGCCATCCTTGGCCTTGTACTTGTTGCTCTCGGTATTGCCTCACTACACCGAACTCACGCACCACATCTCGCTCGATTGAGCATCTTCGTTCCAGCTCTTGTCTTTAGTGTGGGATTCGTTCAGAGTCGTAAGAAATTCTGTCTCGCATTTGGATTTATGGGCACCTTCAATTTTGGAAAATCTCGCGATCTCGCACGCGTTGCATCACCTGAGGATCGTGCTCACGATCGCAAGACCGCACTCGTCATTCTCGCTCAAGCAGCTGCACTTGCTCTTGCGATTACGATTATCGTCGCACTCCTTCCGCTTTAACAATCCACATAAATATCTGAAAAGTTGATGATGACTAAGACCGCAGATTCCACAAATCACCCAAGAACGCTCCATATCGTTCTCAATGCAGTAACTGAAGACTCACGGGTTCTCAAATGCGCATGGTCGCTAGGAAATGCTGGGTGGGATGTCATCGTCGCGGGCGCAACTCCATTCACTCACAATGATGAGCTGACTATTGGTTATGCAACGATCAAGCGCTTGCCACTGAAAGTCGTACTGAAGCAAGATTTCATCGCAAAGGTCCTCCGCAAGCTTCGTTATTACCAACGTCGATTCCAAGCCCGATTCCTCGGTGGATATACGCCAGGGGTCCCTAATTGGGGGAGAGCGGTCAAGGCGATCATGCCGGTCGCGCTTGAATGTAAGCCGGCGATCGTCCACGCCCACGATTACACCGCCCTACCTATCGCTGGTGAGATCGTTGCCGCGCTGAAGAAGATCGGTGTTGATTCTGCACTCATCTATGACGCTCATGAATATGTCCCGGGAGTTGCCCACCTCAAGGCCCCATTGATGCGTGCATATACCGAGCAAGAGATTAACTACACCGCTCAATCGGCATCTGTTCTCTCAGTCAGTGAGGGAATGTCAGAGTTATTGATCCCGCATTTGAAGATGGGCGATCGCAAACCTGAGATCGTCGCCAATGATCCCCTTGTCGAAGGGCAACAGCCTTCGAAACGAAATCTTCGAAATGATTGCGGGATTTCTCCGGATGTTCCACTGATTGTCTACTCAGGCGCTGTCGCACCTCAACGTGGAATTGGAACGGTGATTGAGGGCCTTCGCAAGATGCCTGACGTGCATTGTGCACTTATCGCCAACCCAGAGAACACTTCAGTGAAGGAATTTATCGCGTTGGCGGCAGATATCTCAGATCGCTTCCATGTTCTTCCCTATGTACCAAATGCCGAGCTCGTCAATTATCTCAGCACCGGTGATATCGGTTTAATTCCGATTCACCATAAGTTGAATCACGAGATCTCACTCATCACAAAATTTGGTGAATATATGCAGGCTCGCCTACCAATCGTTGTTAGCGATGTAAAGACGATGGCTGCAGAGGTTCGCCGCCTTGGCAATGGTGAGGTCTTTGAAGCACTGAACACAGATGACTTTGTTCGAGCAGTCAGAGCGGTTCTAGCAGAGAAGGCAAAGTACCAAGCTGCCTATACCGTTGAGGTGCTCAATGAGCGTTCATGGGAACGCCAAGCCGAGAATTTATTAGCGATCTATAACCGCGTGGCTGAAGTGAGCCCAGCAGAGCGAGAGCATCTGCCGTTTATTATCTCTGCGCAATAATCGCTCGACGATTATTGGTTGGCGGGTGCGCCAATGACTCGG
>DAINZB010000007.1:0-18352 GCA_036749135.1 Candidatus Nanopelagicaceae bacterium
GAAAGTTTGGTATTGAAGAGATCTAATACAAGTGCACCAAAGAGTGCAATCGCTAACATGATCGGAACTTGGACGGCTGAGAAGAGAAGTACTCGAATTAATCCAGAGACAAAGACTTGATCGCCGAAGGCATGTTGAAAGTTTTCAAGGGGGCGTAATTGTGTCCCGCCCACCAATTTATGCGTGTGAATAGCCATCCATCCTGCATAAGCCAGTGGCGTAAAGAGAAAGGCAGCAACAATCAGAATATATGGCGAGAGGAAGAGCCAGCCGATAGCTGATCGCTTTCTCTGCATGGAGTTTTTATGCATCAAATAATCTCTTTACCAGGCATAATCTTCAGGAGCAGTTTTAAATCCTGGGAAGATTGCATTGATACGAGCTACTTGATCAGCATTGAGATTGACATCAATAGCAGGCAGGCTCGTCATGAGTTGATCGACAGTGCGCGGCCCAATGATCGGTGAACAGACTGCTGGCTGAGCAAGGAGCCAGGCGAGCGCTACATCTGCAGGCTCATGGCCGAGCTCGTCACAGTAGTTCTCGTACTCTTCGAGTTGAGGGCGGAGTTCTTGTACTTGCGCTGCCGCTCCAGGATTGAGACGGCGCTTTCCATCTCGCTCCTTTTTAATAACGCCACCAAGAATTCCACCATTGAGTGGTGACCAAGGAAGAATTCCCAATCCGTAATCGAGCGCTGCAGGAATTACCTCTCGCTCAATATCTCTCGTCAAAAGATTGTAGATCGACTGCTCAGAGATAAGTCCCATGAAGTTTCTCGACTTGGCGCGTTCCTGAGCTTGGGCGATATGCCAACCACCAAAGTTTGAACTTCCTACATAGAGAATCTTTCCTTGTTGGACCAAGACATCCATCGCCTGCCAGATCTCATCCCAAGGCGTATAACGATCAATGTGATGCATCTGGTAGAGATCAATGTAATCGACCTTAAGTCGCTTAAGACTTGCTTCGCATGCCCGACGAATATGAAGTGCTGAGAGTCCACGATTATTTGGATAAGGATCCATTTGAACATAGAGCTTCGTTGCAAGAACTACCTTTTCACGACGCGTTGAATCCTGGGAGAACCACTCACCCATGATCTCTTCAGTCCATCCAAGGTTCTCGGTATCGCCACCGTAGCGATCGGCGGTATCAAAGAAATTGATTCCATTGTCGATCGCAGTATTCATGATCTGGTGCGATGTTGGAACATCTGCTTGGGGACCAAAATTCATGGTTCCGAGGCAGAGTTCGCTGACAGACAAACCAGAGCGTCCAAGATTTCTATATTTCACGGTATCAATCTATACGTACTCCTAGTAGATTAGAAGAGTGAATCACGTTCAAAAAATCTCGATCTCTCGGCAATCGAAGATTTGGATCGGACTCTTCTTCCTCGTTGGCATTATCTATTTTGGATTCCCGGTCTACTGGATCGCGATGTCAACGACGAAAGTCTCAGGTGATTTTGATACATCAAATGCTCTGTGGTTCGGCTCATCGATCCATCCACTTCAAAATATCCATCAACTCTTCACCGGATATGGCGGGATCTATGCCCGCTGGTTCGCAAATTCACTTCTCTACTCTGGAACAAGCTCTCTCGTCATTGTCTTTGTCTCTGCACTGGGCGGTTATGGCTTATCTAAACTCATCAAACGGGGCGCTAACTTCGTAGGTGCCGCAACGATCAGCATGATCATGGTGCCGGCCAATACCTTGGTTGTCCCACTCTTTATTCTCTTCGCGCGAGTTAATCTCAATGGAACTATCTGGTCAGTAATACTTCCTGCACTACCCAGCCCATTAGGCCTCTTTTTGGTGAAGTACTACATCGATCGAAATGTCAGTGATGAAATTTTGAGCGCTGCTCGACTAGATAAGGCATCTGAGTTCCAGGTCTTTAGAAAAGTTGTCTTACCGATCATCAAACCAATGCTTGGTACGGTATTTCTAATCTCATTCGTAACGATCTCAAATTCATACTTCCTGCCACAGATCATGCTCAATGAGCCAAGGCTCTATCCAACGACTGTTGGAATGGCAAACTGGTTTGGCGGACAGTTCCAGATTATTGGAATATTCACCGCAATCCTCCCAAGTGTGATCGCCTTCTTCTATCTACAGAGGAATTGGCACACTGGGTTAATCGAAGGCGAATCTCGCTAGCTCTTCGCTCCAGATCGCTCGCGAATCTTTCGTGAGTTCCAATCAAGAATTGGTCTCTCAAAGTACTTGTAGCTCAAAGCGGCGATGATAAATGCTGATCCATACGCCAACAAGACATCATCCAACCAACGCCAGATATCGCTCACTCCGCCATAATAAAAATCTTTAGCAATCGTCAATTGCATGATGGTGCCGATGAAGAGGTGCCAGAGATAAAGCCCGAATGAGAGCTTGGCGATATATCGGAATAAGCGATTATCAAGGAGCTTGTATACAAAGACACTTGATGCCGCAGATGCGAGAGAGATCGCAATCAATATTGCGTAGAAAGGTGAGACATACGGCTGGTGGGTCCAATCATCAGGGTTTCCTGGACTCTCCCGCACCTGAATCAAGATAAAGGCGGCAACTCCAGAAATTACGCAGAGCACATCCCACATCCATCGCTTGAGGAATTGATTCTTACGCTCTACAGCGATGATATACGCAGCAGCAGAGCCGATCATAAATTGGCTCAAGAAACAGACCGGGTTCCAATATGGCATCCATTGCTTGGCGCCACCTACGAGGCCGTAGTTCCAACCCTTGAAATCAAAGCCGGTCATAAAGTGCTTGATAATAAATGGCTGCGCAGCTTGCAAGAGGCAGATCCATAAGACCAAACCAACGCCAGCAGCTCTCGCCGTCTTTGTTACTTTAAAGATTGAAAAGATAATGATTGGCATGACGGCGTAACAAAACACTTCAAAGCCAATAGACCATAAGACGCCGTTGTAATCACTTGGGAAGAGCGTCTTGTAATAGAAACCATTTGTGAATGTCATTCCCGTCCAGAAATGAACCCAATTCACCTTGGTATGAAATGCCCAGGCGCCACCAAATGTTGAGAGGATCATGACAAGCCAGAATGCTGGCCCGATTCTCGCTATTCGATTACGAGCATATGCATAGATTCGCGGTGCAGGTGCACCATTTACACGGTGATTCCAGAATGGCATCGAGAGCAGACATCCGGACAAGACAAAGAAGATACTTACTCCAACTTCGCCACGTAGGAAGATGTGATAGAGCCCTGCTTGTACTGGAGGAACTATGAACGGTAAGCCCATGCGCTGAAATGCATGGTGAAACATCACGAGTAAACATGCGATAGCTCGAAAACCATCTGCACCGTTGATGCGATTGCTTCCCTTGGTAGCGATTTGAGCATCACTCATAATGAGAGGTCTGCTCCATTTGTTCTCATTACTTCGGAATACCACTTCGCGGAATCTTTTGGAGTGCGCTTCTGGGTTGTGTAATTAACGTGCACAATTCCAAAGCGCTTTTCATATCCAAGTGCCCATTCAAAGTTATCCATGAGCGACCACTGGTAGTAACCCTTCACTGGCGCTCCTTCAGCAATTGCTCTCCCGATAGCAGTGATGTGGCTCTTTAGGTATGCAGTGCGCTTATCGTCATGGACTTCGCCATCGGCTCCTGGTTCATCACCATATGCGCAGCCATTCTCTGTAATGTAGAGATCTGGGCAGCGATCTCCGAGCTCGCGCTTCCAGCGAACAAGTAAGTTGCGGATGCCATCTGGGGTAATCGGCCAGCCCATATCGGTCTTCTCGCCAGGGAATTCGCCATCAAGTTCAAAGCCAAAGAGCGCTGGAATATCACGTGGCGCATCATCGAGTTCAAGGGTGCCAGAAGGCTTGCTTGGCCCCTGCTCTTTAGGAAGCCCAATGCGCCCATCGCTGTAGTAGTTGATTCCAATGAAGTCATTCTTCACTTGAGCAAGTTCCATATCGCCCGGCTTAATAACCGCATTTAACTCATCGGCATATTTCTCCATAATCACATCTGGATACTTTCCATGGAAGAAGGCATCCATCCAGAAGCGATTTTGGTAGGCATCGAAGAAGTCATGCATGTGAGCAAGATCAGGATTGCTGAGGTCATCGCAGATGAAGTTGGTCTGATTGAGAACTGGACCAATCTTGAGATCGCTGCGAACGGCACGAAGTGCATTCGTTGCTACCGCATGTCCAATAACGGTGTGATGAGCGACTGCGAATGCCTCGGCGCGACTTGCTCGGCCCGGTGCGTGATAACCAATTCCATAACCAAGCCATGCAACAACCCAAGGCTCATTGATTGGCGAGAAACTCTTCACACGATCGCCAAAGTGTTCTCCAACAGCGGTTGCATACTTCTCAAAGGCATCGACGGTGTCGCGATTTACCCAGCCACCTTTATCTTCTAAGGCTTGTGGCAGATCCCAGTGATAGAGAGTTCCAAGTGGCGTGATCCCTGCTTCAAGAAGAGCATCGATCAATCTGTCGTAGAAGGCAAAGCCGCGCTCCTCACGAACTTCGTCGCCATTCGGGAAGAGGCGTGGCCAGGCAAAAGAGAGGCGATAATGTTTTACACCGAGGTTCTTCATCATCTCGATATCTTCTAGATAGCGGTGGTAGTGATCGCAAGCGACATCCCCACTCTCGCCATTGTGGACCTTGCCAGGTGTCTTTGAGAACGTGTCCCAAATAGAGAGACCTCGTCCATCTTCGTAAGCAGCGCCTTCAATTTGATATGAAGCAGCAGCTACACCCCATTTAAAATCTGCAGGAAAGTTGGCCACGAGGATCTCCTTTGAACTCTTTTTTGGTAAGAATCTTCAGGTCGTAGCCAATCACATTTGGGCTCAAAATGATAGAAAACCAGCGAAAAATAATCGTCTTAGGCCATTTCGGATCAGCCGTAATCTCGTTAACCTTCTCTCATGAACTATTGGAATAGCCCAGAGACAACAGCCGTAAACCGTGAGCCAATGCTCAACTTGGAACATGAAGAATCAATTTTGCTCGATGGAGTATGGGACTTTCAGCTACTGAAATCTCCAGATCTCGCACCGGGAAAGAGTTGGACGTCAATACCGGTTCCTGGTCTCTGGACGATGCAACCTGAATCTGAGATCTTCTGGGATAAACCAATTTACACAAATGTGCAGATGCCCTTTGATGAACTTCCTCCTGCTGTTCCAGCACTTAACCCAACGGGTATTTACGAACGCGATTTTGAAGTTCCATCCCATTGGACAGGAACTCGCTATGTCATTCAAATTGGTGGCTTTGAATCAGTAGCGATTCTCTCGATCAACGGCGTAGAAGTTGGCATGGCGAAAGATTCCCGCCTCGCTGCAGATTTTGATATCTCTCAATTCCTCAAAAAGGGAAAGAATAGAATTCAGATCAAGGTTGTTAAATGGAGCGATGCCACATATATCGAAGATCAAGATCAGTGGTGGCATGGTGGAATCACGCGCTCGATTAAGTTATTTGCAACTCCATCGGTCTACTTGCAACGATTCTATGCAACGCCAGGTCTCAAAAAAGATCTCAAGACCGGAACTCTCTTGGTCCGTGGTTATTTGGCGAGTGCCGATGGCTCATACCCTGGTGGATATAGCGTTGATGTCACAGTTGTTGGCGTAAAAAGTAAGGCCAATAAAGGATCGTCTACCGTACCAATCAAAGAGATCCAGGGATCCACGCTCGATGAGTTTGCCAAGTGGAGCGATGATTTCCGCGGACTCGAGCGCAGTGAATACTGGCGAGATAACCTGCCACCTTCACTTCGCAAATTAGCGAATGAATACCGCCCAACTCAATTAGGTGAAATTCTCATCAAGGGTAGCTACCAGGTTCTCCCATGGTCTCCTGAGGCGCCAAACCTCTATGAATTACGCATAGAAGTGAAGGATCCCAAGGGTAAGGTCATTGAAAGATTTACCCAGAAGACCGGTTTTAGAGATTCACGCGTAGAGGGTCACACCTACTTGTTTAACTACAAGCCGGTGATTATCTATGGAATGAACCGCCACGACTTCAGTCCTACAACTGGCCGTGTGCTCACTCGCGAATATATGCGTGAAGATCTACTGGCCTTGAAGGCATTTAACTTCAATGCAGTACGTACTTCCCACTATCCAAACGATCCTGCAATTCTCGAACTCGCTGATGAACTTGGTTTCTATGTAGTGGGCGAAGCAAATATTGAATCCCACGCATTCCAAGATTCGATCTGCAACGATCCCCGCTATCTCACTGCATTTGTAGATCGCATTGGCCGTATGGCACAACGCGACATCGCGCATCCATCGGTTGTCTTCTGGTCACTTGGTAATGAATCAGGAACCGGTCCTAACCATGCTGCAGCAGCGGCATTCTTGCGCAGCTTTGATCCATCTCGTCCACTTCATTACGAAGGTGCAATTCGCCATAACCGATTCCTCAAGGGTGCAGATCAATCTGACATCATCTGTCCGATGTACCCATCAATTCGAGCAATCGTTGATTATGCAAAATCTCCTTTGAAGCAACGCCCACTCATCATGTGTGAGTACTCGCACGCAATGGGTAACTCCAATGGAACCCTCGCTGAGTATTGGGAAGCGATCCATAAATACGATGGACTTCAAGGTGGCTTCATCTGGGAATTCTGGGATCACGGCATTACCCAGAAACTTCCTGATGGAACAACGCGAAGCGCATACGGTGGCGACTTTGGTGAAGAGCGACACGATGGCTCATTTATCTGTGACGGAATGTTCTGGGCAGATCGCAAGCCAAAGCCTGGAATGTTCGAGATGCGAACCATCGCAGCTCCACTACGCATCACGACGAAGAACGCTGACTCGCTTAAATTCGAAGTATTTAACAAGCAATTCTTCGTTGATAGCAGCGCCTACGAATTACGCTGGAATTTCACAGTTGAAGGTGAAATTGTTGACTCTGGCACGATTCTGCCTGGAAAGATCGCACCGCGTGGCAAAAAGGTCGTAACGATCGCTAGCAAGAAGATTCGTACGAGCCAATTGCGTGGCGAACGCTTCCTCACCATCACGATTGTCCGGAAGGCAGCTACTCCATGGGCAGCAGCGAAGGCTGAGATCGGTGATGTTCAATTTGCCCTGAAGTCACTTGCCATCTCCAAGCCAAAGAAGGCGAAGGCAGCTGCGATTGCTGATGTTGTCTCACCTCAAGGAGAGATTCGTCTTCCTTATGGTGTCAGCGCTCCAGCTCTCACGCTCTTCCGCGCACCTACTGAAAACGATACTTATGGCCATATCTCACCTCGTTGGCGCAAAGCTGGGCTCGATCGATTGACTCCAGGCGCTGCCAAGGTAACCAGCACTCCTACGCAGATCAAGATCACTAAATCTTGGAAGAGTGGCGCAGGTATCGAGATTAAACATACTCAGATCGTCGAAGCGATCTCTGGTGGATTCACTGTCACTGAGACTGTGAAAATTCCAGCCCAAGTCACAGACCTGCCACGAGTGGGTACTACCTTCGAATTGGATAAGTCGCTCTCTCAGCTCACCTACTTCGGGTCGGGTCCGGTTGAGACATATCCTGATCGGAAACTTGCCGCAATCACCAAGGTCTCAAGCACTGTTGATGATCAATACATTCCATATGTTGTTCCACAAGAGAGTGGCGGACATAGCGATGTTCGTTGGTTTGAGTTGGCTTCAGGTAGTGGAAAGAAGGTGAGATTTGTCTTGGATAAGCCACGACAGGTTTCAGTTCTTCCATTTACCCAAGAGGAGTTAACGGCAAAGACTCACGATGTTGAGTTGAAGAAATCTGGCACAACAGTTGTGACGATTGATGCGGTACACCGTGGAATCGGTACAGCCTCATGTGGACCAGATACCTTGGATAAGTACGTTCCTAAGGGCGGCACCTTTACCTATAAATGGAGCGTTATTACCGAATAACTAGCGTGCTACGCGTAGTACTTGGGCATCCCATGGCCCGAGTACTACCGAAGCGCCTGCTGCAATGGCGTTCTCGGTAAGGTAATTCTGGGTGGCGACAGGGAATGAGATCTCTGCTTCATCCCAGCTCCAGTTAAATACAAAGATTAATTCAGAGCCATCAGCAGCGATCGCTCGAGACTGTCGAATTGAATCCGCGCTCTTCTTTGCTGGCATTGAGTCCGAATGAATGGTGCGTAACCAGGCGGCAATATTTCTGCCTAAGGTGTGATCTGGCATAGTTCCGATATAGGTAACTCGGCCCTTTTCGAATGCATTGGTTGTGATCGCCGCATAGTTCTTGTACATCGGGTGATCATAGGTAGCGAGAACTTCTGCACCATCGGTAATGAGAAGATCAACCCAACCCAAAGCATCGCCAATTACTCCGGTACCCATAGCCTTATTCGTAGATTGAACGTGGACCTTGCGAGAGAGATTTGAGAATTCGTCGTAATGCACGCCCGCCGCCTTTGCTAGGGCACCAGGCATGACTTCCTGACGAACTACAGATATCTCATCGGCATAACCGCTACGTGGAGTCAAGATCAAGTGTCCACCAAGGCGCGCAAATTCGACTGCAAAATCTAGAAGTGATTGTTCAGAGATATAGAGCGCTGGTAGGCAGAGAATTGATGTGCGCTTCAAAAGTTCTGCTGGTGAATCAGGTAACTTATTTGCACCAATGAGGTTGACTCCGAAATCTTCCGCAAAGAAGATGTCGTAGTAACTAGCAAAGAATCGACCGTAGCTCTCTGGATCTCCAAATTGCCCAATATCGAATTCCCGGCGAAGTGGTGGCTGGAATCCAAGCGACCAGTTGCTCTCTGGTGAGTAAATCATTGTGACTTCGTTAGTTGGTTTGAGATCAACTAACTTGCTCTCGTACTTCTTGAGCATTGTGCCGATTTCTGCAACAGAGTTATAGGTGCGTGCTGGTTGGAGTGAGTGGCCAAGAATTCCACCCCAATAAGTCTCTGTTCCATAAGGAAGGGTGTGCCAATGCCAGTATTCGACCATATTTGCGCCGCGAGCAGCGAGCCCGAGCACGACTTGGCGTAGTTGGCCTGGATATGACGGGAAGTAACCAGTAGCTGGACCATGACCGGTGAAGGAGGCGTTGGTCTCGGTGACGATGAAGTTATCTTCCAATATTCCGTAGGAGATATCAGCCTGAACCATGAAGCCCATTGGACCGTGATGCGTAATCCAGAATGGCGCAGGGAGTTCAGCAACTTCAGATGGATCTGGTGAGCGATAAACCGGATACTGCAATCCATCTTGCGTCGCGTAATAGACGTTGACGGCGGTGAGATCTAAACCAGAGGCGACTCGAGTGACATCCTGGGCTGGGCGACCAATCGAAATACATGTAGTAATAAATTGATGAGCCGGAATATATTCACGGACGATATCGGCCTGCCAGGTAATGAAATCTTCAGTGACCTTCGCTTGGAATCTACGCCACTCAAGGTTGTAGCTATTCGATGTATTTCCATCTGGGCGCCAGAGGTCATCCCAATCAGTTATCTCGTGCGACCAATAGACCAGGCCCCAACGCTTATTGAGATTCTGAACAGTTCCGTATTTATCCGCTAAATATTTTTTAAATGCCTGGAATGTTCCATCGTTAAAGAGAACTTCTGTTCCTGGCTCGTTATCTACCTGCCAGCCAATAACTGCAGGATGGTTTGCGTATCGCTCTACAATCTTACGGATAATGCGCTCGGCATACGTCAAGAAAATTGGACTCGAGTAATCCATATTCTGGCGATGGCCATATGGAATCGGTTGGCCAGTCCGCTTATCTGCCATGATCTCGGGATGCTTACGTGCAAGCCATGGTGGCATCGCATACGTTGGGGTGCCCATAATGACTGAGATACCCGACTCATGTGCGGCATCAAGGATCTCTTGCATCCATTCGAGTTCAAAGTGACCATCGTTCGGTTCCCAGGTCGACCAGGTTGATTCGCCAACGCGAATAACGGTGAGGTTAGCCTCACGCATCAATCGCATATCCTCAGCTAGCCGAGGGGTCTGGTGATACTCATGGTAATACGCAGCACCATAAAGGGTCCTGGTGAAGCGATCTGGGGTCATTGAGGAGTGATTTATTCTTTAACAGCGCCGAGAGAGAGACCATTCTCCCAATAACGCTGCAAGAACAAGAACGCAATGATCAGTGGAATCAATGAGACCGCCGCTGAAGTAATAACGACAGCCTGGAAGTTCGCATCACGTCCACTACCGCCACCGGCGATACGGCCATACCAAATTGATAGACCGACGGTGAGCGGCTGAAGATTTGTAGAGCTCAACATAATCAGTGGCAAGAAGAAGTTATTCCAGATGCCCACAATTGATAGAAGAAGAACAGTAATGAAACCAGGCATCAACATACGTAGCGAGATGGTACGGAAGATCTTGAACTCGGTAGCACCATCGATACGTGCAGCTTCGATCATATTGTTAGGAATAGAAGTATCGGAGTAGACCTTCATGAGGTAAACGCCAAGTGGACTTACGAGTGAAGGCAGGATCACGGCCCAACGAGTATTCACCAAGCCAAGTTTTGAGAAGATGATAAAGGTAGGGATAGAGAGCGCAGCTGATGGGATCATCACTGCACCAAGTACAGT
Source organism: Candidatus Nanopelagicaceae bacterium (assembly GCA_036749135.1). GTDB lineage: Bacteria > Actinomycetota > Actinomycetes > Nanopelagicales > Nanopelagicaceae > PALSA-747. The sequence goes on from DAINZB010000007.1 coordinate 10,624, forward strand.
TCTAAAGATCGCCTTCGATCCAGCGAACTGGTACTTCGCAAATCCATAACCAGCCAAGGTGCAGAGAAGTGCCGCACCGACGGCTCCAGAGATCGAGTAGATCAATGAGTTCATCAACCAGAGCTTATAAATACCATTATCACTGGTGAAGACAGCTTTGAGGTTCGACCAAAGGTGCCATGACTTAGCAAACCAGAGGCCAAAGGTGCTGAAGATGTCATTAGTGGTCTTTGTACTTGCAGCGATGACCCAGAAGAGGGGCACGATGAAGTATGTGGAGAGGACTATCATGATGAGCGTTAAGAAGTTGCTCTTCTTTGACATATAGAAAGTTTTCTTGCTCATAGTAGTGAATCTCCTCCACGACGACGACTTACTAAGGTCGCGATAATTGCAAAGAATGCGATGATCAAACCAAGTGAGAATGAGATCGTCGCAGCATAGTTAAGTTGTTGACCTTGGAAGGCCACAGAATATGCGTAGACATTTGGTGAGAAGTAGTTGTTCAGGACCGTTGGAGCCTGCAAGTTAAGAGTCTGCGGTTCGGTAAATAGCTGGAAGCTTCCAATGATCGAGAAGATCAAGGTCAGGAAGATCGCAGGGTATAACTGAGGGAGCTTGATTCGAAGGGCAATCTTGAGCGCTCCGGCACCATCAACCGCTGCTGCTTCGTAGAGCTCAGTTGAGAGACCCTTAAGAGCGGCATACAAGATAATCATGTTGTAGCCAGCAAATTCCCAGGTCACGATCGCACTAATGGAGCCCAACGCTTGGGTGGAATTTCCCCACCAATCAACATGGTGGATATGGAGATAGCCGAGTAGTTGGTTGAGGAATCCGTAGTTCTTTCCGTAGATATAGCCCCAGATGATGCAACCGATGATTGCTGGGACTGCATATGGAATAAAGATTGCAATACGGAAGAACTTTGGGAAACGTAGCTTTCCGCTATCAATTGCGAGCGCAGCAAAGACGGCGATGATAAGCATGATCGGTACTTGTAAGAAGAAGTACAAGAAGACTCTGCCAACAGATGAGACCCACTGAGGGTCATGAATCATCGTGATGTAATTTTCGAATCCAACATAGCGATTACCGCCAATAAGTCCCTTTTTATAGAGACTGATAAATCCTGAGTAGACCAACGGGACGATCAAGAGAAGAACAAAAATTAAGAAGAATGGTAGGACGAAGAAGAGACCGGTCCGTTTCGTTGATTTCAAACTACTTGCGCTCATGCTCACCATTTCAATGCAATTATGGATGATTTTTAGGTAGTGATAGAGAGGGCCCGAGAGCCCTCTCTACCGTTTACTAACTGGTATTACTTAGTTGTTACGGTGTAACCCTGATCCTTAGCGTACTTAACGGTGTCAGCCTGCCACTTATCTACTGCAGCTGCTGTGTCACCCTTCTTAAGGATTGCATCGAGTACATCGTTAGTCCAGAGGGTATAAACCTGATCCTGGAATGGAGACCACTCGTAGTTCTTACCAACAGTGTTGTTGTATGCACTGTAAGCCTGGTAGACCTTCTGGCCACCGTAGAACGCTGGAGCAGTTGCGAGGAATCCATCAGATCCCAAAACGCTCTTCATGACTGGGAAGTCAAATGTTGGAGCCTGTGTGAGAGCAAATGCTGCTGTTGGGTTTGTGTTAACAAACTCAGCAAGAGCTGCTGCTGCTGCGAGGTTCTTTGTTGTCGACATAACAGCAACAGTTGATCCACCCCATGAACCTGAAACAGGTGTGCTGCTCCAAGTTGGAAGTGGTGCTGCACGCCAGTTACCTGAAGTGTCAGCAGCTGCTGATGTAACAGTTCCAAGACCCCATGAAGCTGATGGCCATGAGAGGTACTTGCCCTTGTTGAAGGCTGCGTTCCAGTCAGATGTCCAGTATGGATCTACAGGAAGGTTTCCAGCTGCGACAAGGTCGCCCCAGAACTTTGTAACCTGCTTGGTAGCTGAATCATTCAACTTGATGTTGATTGATGTTGCGCTGTTCATATGGAATGGACGTGCGCCAGCCTGCCAGTAGAGGCCGTTCATGTTTCCTGAATCCATGACCATGTTTGAGATGTACTGTGATGCATCTGCAGAGTGAATCTTTGCAGCATCTGTTGCAAACTCAGCCCATGTCTTTGGTGCAGCAAGGCCAAGCTTTGTGAATACATCTGAACGGTAGAGGAGACCCATTGGGCCTGAATCCTGTGGTACTGCGTAGATGCCCTTTGCATCAGAGACCTGATCAGAGATCCACTGTGGGAACTTTGTAAGGAAGTCTGAAGCTACATAAGGCTTGATATTTGCAAGGCCGTTAAGAACCTTGAATGTTGGGAGATACTGGAACTCAACCTGTGCAACATCTGGAAGACCAGACTTCGCAGCAAGGCCAGCCTTGATCTTGTTGTATTCAGTTCCGCCGGAACCGACGTTAACAAGCTTTACCTTGATCTTTGGGTAAGTAGCTTGGAACAAGTTCACTTCATTCTGCTGGCCTGGGAGCCATGACCAGAATGTGAGGGTTGTTGGAGTGTTAAGCGCCTTTGTGACTGCAGCGTTCTGTGCAGCCGCTTGCGCTTGCTGAGTAGAGAGTCCGAGAATCGCTGTAGAAGCAGCAAGTGTGCTTACTACTGCGAGGACTACTCCACGCTTTTTCATTGATGACATTGAAAGCCTTTCGCTAGTTCAATCGGTTTCACGTCAACTGAAGTGATGAGACTCCAGAAGAAGTTGAGGGAAGTCTGTCAGCATTTGTCCACTTTCCATAGGGGGTTGAGAAGAAAAAGGCGTCAAAATCAATAACGTTATTGTTATTTTGCAGCGTGATTTGGCGCGATTTTTAGGGAGAGTAGCCCGGTCATGAGGAGGGCAGTAGCGGGGATTAAGAGGGCAAATTCCAGCCCTACGAGGCGGGTAGTTCCAGATACCAGGAGCCTTCCGGTCATAAAGACGAGCGCGCCAACAATTTGCATCTGCGAAAGTGCCCGAGCGGGCGAGATATTAGGTAGGCGATAGGTCAAGATTGCAAAGGCTGGGGGCATCGGCGCTACGCAGAGCCCAATCAAGAAATACAAGGCGGACATCGCGATCAAAACTGTAACCGAAGATTGGAAGTGACAGGCTCGGACAGCGATCGGACCCACAATATAGAAGAACCCCCCAAAGACTCCACCGATACGTAGAACTTTTCCGATGCCAAGTCGATCGATTCGTACTCCAACTGTAAAGCGACCAAGTATCTGTCCAAGTGCAAAACAGGTAAACCCAAGAGCTGCTGAAGAGATACTTAACTTATATTTCTCATGGAGGAGAATCGAAGACCACTCACCCACGGAAGATTCGGCGAGCATGCCAAGTCCTGCAGAAAGAGCTAAGAGCAAGACGGCTGGATTTCTGAAACCAGTTTTAAATGAGCTATCTCCTCGATTATCTGGTTCCGCCAAAACTTTGTGATCCGCTTCGGAAGGAAGAAGTGAAAGGGAGGCCAATATGACGCAGGAGAATGTAAGTAAGCAGTTAATTGTTAAATGTGTGATCAAAGTTAAATGTGACGATACAAGTGAAGCAAGTAGTGATGCCGAGAATGCACCTAAGGTCCATGAACCATGAAAGCTCGGCATTAAAGATCGACCGATACCTGATTCGATCATTCCGCCCTGCATATTCACACCAACATTTGCAAAGGAGGCAAAGATGCTTGCTGTAAATGCAATAAGAGACATATTCCACAAGTGATGTGCGTAGCCATAGGCAATTTGTGAGAAAGCGATGCCAAAGATCGCAGTTTGAATGACCTTACGACTTCCCAACCGATGAACTGCAGATCCACCAATGAAGTTACCGAGCATGATGCCTAAATTGCCTATTAATACCGCTAATCCAAAGGCTGAGTCACTCGAGTGCGTATTTCCCTTGATTTCAGCCATTCTCGCAGTTGCGACAGAGACCGACATACCCATAAAGAAGAAGGTGGATCGTATCGCCCACTTCGCCTTCTCTAATCGGGCGAGTGAGGGCTGCATATCAAAAAGTATAAACCCTTGTAACGCGCTTGTATGTAGATAATACTCACCACATGAAAAAAGTTCTCGTAGTCCGTGGTGGTTGGGATGGCCATCAGCCTGTGGAAACGACTGAAGTATTTATCCCATTCCTCAAAGAGAACGGGTACGAGGTTCGCGTTGAAGAATCACCTGCTATCTATGCGGATAAGTCATATATGGAGACGGTCGATCTGATCCAGCAGACGAACACCATGAATGTCATCACAAAAGAAGAGTTCACAGGTTTACAAGATGCAATCATCGCCGGTACTGGCTTTGGTGGTTGGCATGGCGGAATCGCCGATTCATATCGCAACACATCAGATTATCTTCAGATGCTCGGTGGTCAATTCGCCAATCATCCAGGTAAAGCTCCTGAAGAACGTATCGGAGAGCAATCTGATAACTATGTTCCACATACAATTACTATGACTGAACTCGGTAAGAACCATGAGATTACTCGCGGGATATCTGACTTTGAATTAACTACCGAGCAATATTGGGTACTTCACGATAGCTACAACGATGTCCTCGCTACGACAACGCAGAAGGTAAGACCTTGGGATCCTTGGAATCGCGAGATCACATCGCCATCTATTTGGACTCGTAACTGGGGCAAAGGAAAGATCTTTGTGATTACCTGCGGACATAATCTTGAGATTGTTCTTAATCCGAATGTAAAAACCATTATTGAGAGAGGTTTACTGTGGGCAAGCCGCTAGGAGTTGGAATCGTTGGCGTTGGAAACATCAGTGGGCAATATCTGTCGAACCTTCCTAAGCTCCCTAACCTCAAACTTATTGGAATAGCGGATCTCGATCATTCCCGCGCTGAAAAAGTCGCGGCAGAGCACGGCGTAAAGGCATTTCCTGGGGATTCGATCTTCACCGACCCCGATGTAGATGTCATTCTCAATCTCACACTCCCCCAATCTCATGCAGAGGTAAACCTCAAAGCGCTCAATAATGGCAAGCATGTCTACCTCGAGAAACCATTCGCCCTCAGCATGGATGAGGCCCACCCGGTAACAAAACTTGCAGAAGATAAAGGCCTGCGCATTGGCTGTGCACCGGATACCTTCCTTGGCACGGGAATTCAAACCTCAAAATATCTCTTAGAAAATGGTGCGATCGGAACGCCTTTCGCAGCCTCTGCCTTTTGGAGCGCACCAGGTCATGAACGTTGGCATCCAAACCCACAGTTCTACTATCTCAACGGAGCAGGTCCCCTCTTTGATATGGGTCCTTACTATTTAACTGCTCTGGTCTTTCTACTCGGCCCCATCACAAGTGTTATTGGAAATACCACACGCTCTAACCGAGCTCGTAAAGTCCACACAGGTGATCTCGCCGGCACGCCAATTAGCGTCGAGGTAGATACTCATATTTCAGCAATTCTGACTCATGAAAGTGGCGCACAATCAACAATCATGGTCAGCTTCGAAGCCTGGGGTTCACGACTCCCAACCATTGAGGTCTACGGCACAGAAGGAACTCTCACAGCACCTGATCCAAATCAATTTAGTGAGAAGACCTTTATTTATACCGAGAAGGAATCCGAATGGAAATCTGTTGAACCACTTGCTGGATATATCGATGCTGGCCGTGGCTTTGGTTTAGCGGAGATGGCACGAGCGATTGAAGAGAACCGCGAACATCGGGCCTCAGGTTCACTTGGCGAACACGTCCTCGAAGTTATGGAATCAATCCTTACATCGGGTCACTCAGATCGACGAATCGCAATCTCAACTACTGTTGCACCTATACCTCTTGTTCCATTATCCGAACACATATAAAGGACACTCATGAAAACCACTGCGAACCAGACCATCATTCAAGGTGAAGCGCTCGCCACAGTACTTTTTGAGCCTGACAATCACATCGCTGATGTGCTGCTCGTGCATGGATTTACTGGGAGCAAGGAAGATTTCACTGAGATCGCTGAACTCATGGCGAAGGTGGGCTACCGGGTCTTGACCTTCGACCATCGCGGTCAACACGAATCCTCACATTCAAAGCGCGCAGATGCATATTCCATGGAATCACTTGGTCGCGATGTCATTGAGTTATCGAAGAGCTTTGGTTTGGAGAAGCCACATCTCTTAGGACACTCATTCGGTGGATTGATTGTGCAGGAAGCATTTACTCAAGCTCCTGAGATGTGGCGCTCTATCACACTGATGTGCTCAGGTCCGGGAGGGAAGAACGACTGGGGAAGACCGGAAGCCTTAAGTTTCTTGCGAACTCGATCTATGGAGAGTATCTGGAACGAATTCTTTGATGAAGAACGCAAAACTCATCCGCGTTATGCAATCCATAAGAAGCGTTGGATAGCAAGCGATGGTATTTCTACTGCAACATATCGCGATCACTTAGAGGTTTACCCATCGCGCATCGGTGAGATAGCGAAGACTGGAATCCCAGCGCACGTCATCTATGGTGAGAGCGATGATGCTTGGCCATTAGCGCTACAAAATCAGATGGCAAAAGATCTCAACGCCAAACTCACAGTGCTACCAGGTTGCGGACATTGCCCTAACGAAGATAACCCTCAGTTAAATACTGATGCGCTCGTTAGTTTTTGGAAATCGGTATAACGACTGATACACCTGGATCGAAGGCATTTGTAGCAAGTGAGATATTCCATTCGCCTTCAATAGTTGACCAACCATTCACCCACTCATCAAAGACGTGAGCTGGATACTTCACATCAACTGTCGCGGTCGCTCCAGGAGCAAGCTTCACCTTTGCAAAACCAATGAGCTTGCGATCTTCGATCGCTGAACCCTTAGGTGCTCCATAGATCTGCACGACATGAGAGCCTTCGCGGGAACCAGTATTTGTCACTGAGACGTGAGCGCCATCTTTCGAAGCGCTGAGAAGCTCCGCATTAAAGGTTGTGTAACCCTGACCGGCACCAAACGGGAGTCGTGGGGTGCGTCCAGATTTATGCCATCCGCGGTAACCGATGTAGATGCCTTCGGAGTACTCAAGTACGCCACTTACTGGGTCGGTATTGAGTACCGGCGCATCGTTAGTGGCAACTGGCCACGTTGTAGGAAGTCGTCCACCTGGCTCAACTGCACCATAAATGACATCAGCAATTGCATGACCCATCTGCTGTCCTGGGAACCAGGTGATAAGTACGCCATCTACCTTCTCAAACCATGGCATCTCCACTGGCGAACCAGCGTTGATGACAACAATGGTCTTCTTTGATGAGGCTGCAACGGCTTCAACAAGTTCATCTTGTCCTGAAGGTAACTTCAAATTCTTGCGGTCATATCCTTCACTCTCAATCGCAGAGTTGGTTCCAACAAAGACAAGAGAGATATCACTTTCGCTTGCTAGCTTTGCTGCATCTGCAAGTGCGTCAGCCTTCTCCTTTGCAGGTACTTTAAATCCAACTCCAACTGAGAGTGATGGGATCTGCAACTCTTCTGGGAGGAAGGTAAAGCGAAGTGGAACTCTCACGCCGGCTTTTAGTTCAACGGCAGATTTATGATCAGGCGGATTGAGAATATATTCAGAAAAATCAGATGAGAGCAGTTTGATATCGCCTGTGAAAAGTTCACCACCGATAACTTGGTACTCCACTTTTCCGGCAGTTGCCATACCAATCTTGTACGTTCCCGAGAATTCTGGAATGAACTCCGTTGTATAAACAACCTTCTTTGCGCGCATCG
>DAINZB010000007.1:18452-28284 GCA_036749135.1 Candidatus Nanopelagicaceae bacterium
CCGCCTTGTTCGCGGCCGAAGAGCGCATGACCGCCAAAGACGCCTATCTTTGAGGTAGAAGTAAGCGGAAGAACCCCATCGTTCTTGACGAGAACAGTTCCCTCAGCTGAAATTGCACGTGCAGAGGCATCAATCTCTGCCTGAGTAAATTGCTTATTCTTCTTAGGCTCACTGCCCAACGCACCCACGCGATGAGCGAGGCGAAGAATGCGCTCAACCTTTGCATCCACGGCAGACTCGGGTACTTCACCATTATTTACGGCATCAACTAGTGGCTGGCCCCAGAACTTACGTGGGCCACCAGGCATCTCAAGATCAGTTCCACCAATTCCTGCTTCTTTTACTGAACGTACCGCAGTCCAATCAGAGACAACTGCTCCATCCCAATTCCACGCACCCTTCAGGGGTTCATGGAGGAGTTTGTTTTCAGACATCGTCGTTCCACTGACTGAGTTATAGGAGGACATGACAAGCCAAGGGTTAGCCTCATGAATTGCGATCTCAAACGGGCGTAGATACATCTCGTGCAGAGTCTTATCTGAGATCTTTACATCAAGGGTGAATCGATCATTCTCTGAATCGTTCGCTACATAATGCTTGAGCGTTCCTCCAACACCTTCATGTTGAAGGGATGAAACAAAAGCTGATGCTAACTTTCCACTGAGCACTGGATCTTCGGAGTAACACTCAAAGTGGCGTCCACCAAGAGGTGAGCGATGCAAATTAATTGTTGGCCCAAGAACGACATCGACACCTTTACGTCGAGCTTCAAATGCCATCAGTTGCCCGATGAGGCCTAACGTTTCAACGTTCCATGTCGATGCAACAGAGCTAGCCGATGGAAGAGAGAGCGAAGGACTTCGTTCATCCCAGAGCTCACCGCGCACACCAGATGGGCCATCTGATACAACCATTTTGCGAAGGCCAATACTTGGTAGTGCAATTGTTGACCAAAAATCTTCTCCTGAGACAAGGGTTGCCTTCTCTTCAAGGGTCAACTTCGCGATGAGCTCTTTGTAATTCATGCTTGGGAATACTCAATTCTCACTGGGTTTGTTACACGTACGGAGTACTTTCCATGCGTGATGTGAGCCCCATTCTTCACTATCTCCCCATTGAGGTAAATAGTTGAGGATGTGCTTATTGGGAGGTCAAGCGTTGCCGTTGATCCAAATGGCACAACTACCTTTGCGCTGAGATTTGAGGCTCCATCCAATTCCCAATCAATGGCAGCGATTCCATAAGGGGTATTTATCTCCGCCTTTGCGAAGGTAAAGCCCTTTGCTGGACGTGGTGCAAAGACAATTCCACGATAGCCAGGCTGATTCGCAACCGAGGCAATTCCTGCAACGTTGCGGTAAACCCAATCAATGACCGCTCCGTAGGCATAGTGATTGAATGAGATCATCGAAGCTTCGGGCTGCTCTTCGGAGGAAGTGGCCATCTCACCTTTGTGAATGCTGCCATCCTCCTTAATTGCATCCCAGCGCTCCCAAATAGTGGTTGCCTTTTGATCTACTTGGTAGAGCCAAGAGCGCACCTTACGACGCATCAACATCGTGTATGCAGCTTGGAAGTGTCCGTTCTTTGAGAGAGCGTGAAGAATTAATGGAGTTCCAAGGAATCCTGTGGTGATTTTGCCTTGGTCTGCAATTACCATCTCACTAAGAATCTTTGACACTGCCGCCTTCTCTGAATCAGGAACAATTCCAAACTCAAGAGCAATAGAGCAACCTGCAGTTGTGGATTTTGCTTCCTCGCCCATCTTCTCCCAAATATCCTTCTTGAGAGTCGCGGCCAGTGATTCATATTTCTTCTGCATCGCAGGATCTCCAGCGAGAGATTCAGCAGTTGCTGCGAGTGAGATCGTATTTGCAAAGAATGCATTCGCTACGAAATCTGCAGAAACTTTTGAGAGCCATGGCTGATCGGTTGGAGCATCAGGATCGCACCAGTCGCCGAATTGGAACTCGGTTGGCAGGAACTTCTCACCCTTTCGATGTGCATCCAAGCCATCGACATATGCCCGGATACTTGGGATCTGTTGACGGAGAGTTTCTACGCTGCCATAGGATTCAAAGGCGGCCATTGGCACGATCGTCGCCGCATCTGCCCAACCGGCACGGTCGGTGATAACCCAGCCTGCACCTTCAGCTGGCGACGGCTGTTTTGAGAGAATGTCTGGAACAACTGCACCAACGCCACCAACGCGCTGCTGATCTACCCAGAGGTCTACGAGCCAGTTACGCCAGAAACTATCGAGTTTATAGAGAGTATTTGATGTCAAAGCGATTGCTTGTGCATCACCGGTCCAGCCAAGTCGCTCATCACGCTGTGGGCAATCTGTTGGGACTGAGACCATATTGTCCGCAATAGACCAGACCACATTCTCATGGAGACGATTAAGACGGGCATCGGATGAAGAGAAATAGCCACGACGTTCATTAGCCGATGAGATTGCTAGACCAATAGCAGAGATAAAGGTTGCCGGGCCTGTTACTTCCGCGAATTGGAATCCATGGAAAGTAAATTTCGGTTCTAATACATGGCGACCGTCGCTACCGAGTGTGTAATGATCTGTCGCCTTCGCTGTACGTAGCGCTGCAGTATGAAGGTTAGGCCCAGGTTCCAAGACTTCGGCATGACGAATGGTGACGACATCACCTTTCTTGCCATCAACAACAAGGCGTACCCAGCCAGAAATATTCTGTGAGAAGTCGAGAAGAGTTCGGTTATTAGAATCGATAACTCTTGAAGGAAACTCCTGAATCTTGATAACACGAGTTGAATAGCGTGCGCTCAAGGTCGCTTTATCAAGGGTGTGGACAGTTGGCTTCGCCCACTTTGAATCATCAAAACCAGCAAGGAGCCAACCCGGCTGTGCCTTTGTGAAATCAATCGTCGCTCCATCGTAAATATCAGCGAATTGAATTTCACCTGCTGAAACTTTCCACGATTCATCGGTTACAACGAGATCGGTAGTCCCGTCGGTGTAGGTCACTTCCAATTGAGCGAGAAGGGCAAGCTTGGTTCCATAGTTGTCATATTGATTCATAAATCCGAGCTTGCCGCGCGTCCAGCCATCGCCCAGTTCGGCACCAAGTGCATTGGTACCACTTTGGAGAAGGGCAGTTACGTCATAGGTCACATAGGTGCGACGATCGTCATAGGCAGTCCACCCTGGGGTAAAGAACTCCTCCGTTACGACAACGCCGTTGAGATAGATTGTATGAATACCCTCAGAAGTAGCGTAGATACGTGCCTTCGCCACCTTCTTAGAGAGTGAAAACTCCTTACGAAGAATGGGTGAAGGCTCTGAGTGGTTCGAGTCATCACCAATCGCAAGGCCTTTAAAGTCACTGCCAGCTGATAGGCCAGTCTCGAATTGAACGAGTGGACTGAAATCGGTCCAACCATACTGAGTGGCAATACGTACGCGGAGATTCTTAATTTGGCGAGCCCCAGTTATGTGGCCAGAAGCTTTGATCTCCACTGAATGTGAACTTTCGACGACGGCTGATGTTGTCACCTTGCCACTCTCGTCGATCGAAGAAATCTCGTATGCAACCTGGACTGCATCAGGGCGAGAACTCTCAACCTGCCAGGTCAATTGCGGATCCACAATCGGTAAACCGATGAGATCGGATGAGAATTGACTCTGCAATCCGATTACTCGAGTCTGATCATCTCGGAGATTTGCTCCAGGTACATTGCTCATCTTTACCCTCTCGCCGTGCTATTGATGGATGGTTGGAATTTCTTGAGTTCAAACGAGTGCGAAATGATCTCTCGCAACTCTTGAAGATTTGTTATCTCCCCTGCTGCAATTGCCTGCACTCCAATATTGCCAAGCAAGGTTGCTTCGACTGGACCTGCGATAACTTCTAGTCCTGTCGCATCCGCTGTTAATTGATTGAGGAAATCATTTGAGGATCCCCCGCCAACAACATGAATATTTGTGAAACCCCTTCCCGTGACGGATTCGATCTCGGCAATAGTTTTTGCGTAGCTCTCGGCCAGGCTGGCATAGATGACGTAGGCAATTTCACCTTTACTTCGCAATTCCTTGCCACCATTAATCATCACTTGATACTGAATTCGCTCGACCATCTTGCCTGGATGGAGAAAGCTCTCATGGTTGGGATTGATTCGCGCTTCTATTTCAGAGTTGCGAGCTTGAGCTACTAACTCTTCGATGGAGATTGGATCGCCATTCTCTGCCCATTCACGAAGGCATTCGGAGATGATCCACATTCCAGCCACGTTCTTGAGAAGCCGGACAGTTCCCTCTACCCCGAGCTCATTGGTGAGATTTACAGCCATCGCTGCTGCTGAGGTATTTGGCTCTGCGCTTTCACACCCAATGAGTGACCAGGTACCACTAGAAATGTAAATGGAATCGCTACTTATTGGGGCTGCCGCTACGGCAGAGGCGGTGTCATGAGAGCCAACAGCTACCACCTTCACTCCGGTTAGTTCTGGAATCTCTTTTACTGTGCCTAGCGTGGTCTTTGCTTCATGAAGTGATGGGAAAACTTCATGAGGAAGATGGAGAAGGTTGATAAGTTCGGTATCCCATGAACGAGTGCGGGCATTAAGTAGTTGGGTACTTGAAGCGTTGGTGATTTCAACTGAGCGAGAGCCTGTCAACGCCATATTGATGGCATCAGGGAGCATCACAAATGTTCGATCTCCCTCAAGTTCGCCAGCATCTCTCGCGGCCATTAACTGGTAGACGGTATTAAATGGAAGGAATTGGATTCCAGTTCTTTGATAGAACGCCTCTTTGCCATAATCGCTGATAGCAAGCTCCATGACTCCATCGGTGCGTAAGTCGCGATAAGAGTATGTAGGAGACGTAATGTGGTTTTGGCTATTAACGAGAATGTAGTCAACTGCCCACGTATCTACACCGATCGATGTCAGTGAATATTTGGCAGCAGCTTTCACTAATCCAGTTTTTATCTGGGGAATGAGTTCATCCCAATCCCACACAAAGGATCCCGATTCAGATTCGCGAGCTCCATTTGGAAAGCGATGAATGATCTCATAGGAAATTGCACCATCAACGACAGTGCCCACAGCGACTCTGCCGCTCGTAGCACCGAGATCGATGGCTGCAAATGAAGACATGGTTATCGGATAAAGGCCGCTGCTACGCCGCCGTCAACAGGAATGTGTAATCCTGTTGTAAGTGGCAGATCTCCGCCCACAAGGGCAAAGGCTGCTGCTGCAATATGGTCGGGCAGAACCTCAAGTTTGAGAATGCTTCGTTGTGCGTAAAACTCCCCGAGCTTCGCCTCTTCAACTCCATAAACAGCTGCTCGGTTAGCACCCCAACCAGATGCAAAGATGCCAGAACCTCGAACTACTCCGTCGGGGTTGATGCCGTTTACACGAATCTTGTGTTCGCCTAGCTCAGCTGCAAGAAGTCGGACTTGATGGGCTTGGTCAGCTTTAGTCGCACCGTAAGCGACATTATTTGGGCCAGCAAATACGCTGTTTTTACTAGAGATATAGATGATATTTCCACCCATGCGTTGGCCGATGAGTGCTTTTGCTGCCTCACGAGAGAAGAGGAATGAACCCTTCGCCATTACGTCATGTTGAAGATCCCAATCCTGCACAGTTGTCTCGATAAGGGATTTACTGAGTGAGAGTCCAGCATTGTTGACGAGAATATCGATTCCACCAAAAGCTATTGCAGCAGCATCAATAGTTGCTTCGACCGCGACTTCATCAGTGACATCGACTGCTACTGCGATCGCCTTATCAGGACCACCGAGTTCGGCCGCAAAAGCCTTCGCTCCCTCGAAGTCACGGTCTGCAATAACAACGCAGGCTCCTTCGTTGGCATATCGCTGAGCAATTGCACGTCCGATACCAGATGCTGCGCCAGTGATGACGGCAACTTGTCCTTGCAATTTCTTTGGAGCAGGCATACGACGAAGCTTCGCTTCTTCTAACTCCCAATACTCAATATTAAATTTCTCTGACTCTGAGATTGGTGAATAGGTCGAGATTGCTTCTGCGCCACGCATCACATTGATGGCATTGACGTAGAACTCGCCAGCAACACGTGCTGTCTGCTTATCTTTGCCGAAGCTAAACATTCCAATGCCAGGAACCAAGATAATTGCCGGATCACTTCCGCGAATCGCAGGGCTATCTGCCTTTGCATGGCGGTTGTAATAACCGGAGTATGCGACTCGGTACTCCTCATGGAGTGCATGTGCACGAGCGATGACCTCTTCAATTGGCGCATCGGGCGCAGTATCAAGAACCATTGGTGAGACCTTGGTACGCAAGAAGTGATCTGGGCAGGATGTGCCGAGCGCAGCTAGTGGTTGCAATTTCTCACGTGAGATGAAGTCAAGAACGACATCAGTATCAGTGAAGTGCCCAACCATACGTGCATCTTGTGATGCAATTCCGCGAAGTACTGGAGCAATCTTTGCTGCTCGACTATGGCGTTCCTTCTCAGCAAGAGCCTTGTATTTCGGCACAACTGGACCGAACGGTTCAGCCGAACCATTGGACTTAATAAAATCTTCCGCCTTCTTGATCGCATCAAGTGAGCGTTTTTCGCACTCTTCGCTCGTCTTCGCCCAGGTTGTTAATCCGTGGCCACCGAGAATTGCCCCTTTTGCCTGTGGGTTCTCTGCAGCAATCTTCGCAATATCGAGTCCAAGTTGGAATCCAGGACGGCGCCAATCGACCCAGAGAATCTCATCTCCGAAGCACTTCTTGGTGAGAGCAGGTCCATCAACTGATGTTGCAAAGGCGATAATGGAATCTGGATGCAAGTGATCGACATGCGGATATTCAACGAGCGCGTGCATCGATGTATCGATGCTTGGAGCTGCTCCACCTTTGCCATAGAGGCAGTAGTCAAAGAGCCCAACCATCTCATCTTCTTGATCGATGCCCTTATAAACTTTTGTAAGGGCCTTTACCTTCTCGGTATAGAGAACTGCTAGACCGCTCTCTTTCAGAGTACCGAGGTCGCCACCAGATCCTTTAACAAAGGTAAGGGAAGTCTTTTCACCTGAAACCGGATCGAGAACTTCACCCTTCGCTGATGTATTACCACCGGCATAGTTAGTGATCTTTGGATCTGCTCCAAGTCGATTAGATCGCCCAATGAGCTCATTGACCGCTGGCGATAGATCTGAAATACCCACTTACGCTCCCCAACCTGCCTGATTGCCACCAACACGCTCTGTCGCGATCTTGGCGAGGTATCCAGATTTCTTAAATGCAGCCATTGGATTTCCGTCGAGGCCTTGTTCTTCACGAAGTTCTACAAGTAGTGGGCGGACATCTGTATTGTAGGCATCCATCAAGACATCATTAGCCGCAAGCACATCACCTGATTGCTGAGCCTCCTTGAGGGCGACCTGGTCAACCAAGAGCGCCTTAGCGACTGATTCTTGAACATTAAGGATTGAACGAATCTGTCCAGGGATCTTCGCCTCGATATTGTGGCATTGATCAAGGACATATGAAACGGGAGTGCCTTCAGCAAAGCCGCCATTGATATTTACTTCGTGCATGATGCGGAAGAGTTGGAATGGATCAGCTGCGCCAACAATCAAATCATCATCGGCATAGAAGCGTGAGTTGAAATCAAAGGCACCGAGCTTCTTCGCGCGCAAGAGGACGGCAACGATATATTCAATATTTGTTCCAGGGGCGTGATGGCCAGTATCTACACAGACAAGTGCGCGCTCACCAAGCTGCAAGCAGTGAGCGAATGAGGTTCCCCAATCAGGAACATCTGTGTGATAAAAAGCAGGCTCGAAGAATTTATATTCTAGGAGCATGCGCTGATTCCCTGTGAGGTGGGTATAAACCTCAGAGAGGGATTCTGCGAGGCGGTTTTGACGATCAGCAATATTGTCCTGTCCCGGATAATTTGTGCCGTCCGCAAACCATAACTTGAGATCTTGCACGCCCGTTTGATTCATAATCTCTATGCAGTCGATGAGGTGCGCAACTGCCTTTTTGCGAATCTTTGGATCAGGATTACAGACGCTTCCTAACTTGTAATCATCATCCTGGAAGGTATTTGAATTAATAGTGCCAAGTTTTACGCCCAGATCAGATGCATGCTTCGCGAGGACGGTGTAATCATCAACCTTGTCCCAAGGAATGTGAAGTGCAACCGTTGGGGCAGCTCCAGTGAACTTATGTACTTGAGCCGCATCTTCGATCTTCTCGAATGGATCTCTCGGCACACCAGGCTGGCCAAAGACTTTAAAGCGAGTGCCAGAATTTCCATACGCCCATGATGGAGTCTCAATCTTGAGACGCTTAAGTGCCTTCTTCGCATCTTCATGTCGTGACATCGCTTGCTCCTTTTTTGTCAGGTAAAACTTTTTACTACGCTAAATAGAAAATCTCTTGTAACCGTAAGAATCCTTCATCTGGAGCCATGCCATTCAGCGATTCGAAGAATGGGGCCATCTCAGATTGCCATCGTGCATTTACCTCTCGCGATGCCATTCCTGCCTTCGCTGCTTCGAGATCAGGGGTCTCAAGGTATCCGATCAATAAGCCGTCACTTGGGTCGATATGGATCGAATAGTTCGTCCATCCAGTCTCTCGAAGCGCTTGCTGCATATCGGGCCACACCTGCCTATGACGCTCGATGTACTCAGCCATCCTCTCCTTACGGATCTGCAGCCGGAAACAGACTCTCTCCATAACTAGCCCTTAACTGACCCAGCAGTCATGCCCTCAACAATTTTGCGATTGAAGAATACGAAGGCAACGAGTGGAATAAAGGTGATGTAGAGGATATCGGTGAAGAGAAGATTCCAACTTGTGTTGTACTGACTCTGAAAGTTGAAAAGAGTAAGTTGCAAAGTTGGATGTGCATTTCCTGGTAAGAAGTAAAGAGGATTTGAGAAGTCGTTGAAGACAGCTACGGAGGTGACAATTCCGATGGTCAACGTTACAGGACGAAGTAGCGGGAAGATGATACGGAAGTAGAGTCTCCAGCCTTCGCAGCCATCCATGATGGCCGCTTCATCCAGCTCCTTAGGAATCGTCGCCATAAAGTTTCGGAATAAGAGGACTGCAAAAGCCATACCGTAAGTCACTTCGATGAGAACAATGCCAGTTATTGTCGCGTAGATATGTAGCTTCTGCATAACCCAGATTGTGGGAACTAATGCAGGAGGAGCAATCAACGCACTAAGAACCGCAAATTGACCCCAGCCAGCTAACTTGGTCTTCGCTCGCTGTAGGTAATAACCAGCCATTCCACTGATGACGATTAAGACTGTCACCGATAGAACGGTTACCAGAAGAGTCGTTACTGTCGCGCGCCAAATAATGTGATCTTGAGAAGACCAAATCTCTTTTAAGTTATCCCAGAAAACCCACTGCTTTGGAAAGTGGAAGTTCAAAAGGAAGGCGTCGCGAGAGCTCTTCGATGCATTGATAATGATGAAAGATAGAGGTGCGATAAATACTGCAAAAACCACAAGAACGGCAATGAAATCAACCCACAATGAGCGATATTTCTGCTTACTCTTCAGCTTCTGTGGGCGATTAAGGAGGGTAATCATTAGTTCTCCACCTCCATTCTGTTGAGGAATCTAGAGAGAGGGACAACGAGAGCCGTCACAAAGAGAAGCAGGATTACGTTTCCGGCGGTTGATATTCCATAGAAGCCAGCTTGATATTGCTTGTAATTAATGGATCCCATGACATCTGAGACGAAGCCAGGTCCACCGCCAGTCATAGCCCAGATCAAATCAAAGGAGCGTAAGCCACCAATAAAGGAGAGCAGGATGACTGAGAACATCGCTGGACGAATGAG
>DAINZB010000008.1:0-5151 GCA_036749135.1 Candidatus Nanopelagicaceae bacterium
GTCGTTTCGACGATGGCGTCCGCACTCCAATGGATGTCAAGGTTGGCGATGTCGTCCTTTACAGCAAGTACGGCGGAACTGAAGTCAAGTACAACAACGAGGAGTACCTCGTACTCTCAGCTCGCGATGTACTAGCAATCATTGAGAAGAACTAACCCAGATGGGAAAGAGTCTTCAATTTGATGAGACCGCTCGTCGTGCGATGGAGCGCGGTGTCAATATTCTCGCTGACACCGTCAAAGTAACACTTGGACCTAAGGGTCGTAACGTTGTTATCGCAAAGTCATACGGAGCCCCTCTCATCACCAACGATGGCGTGACCATCGCGAAGGAGATTGAACTCTCTGATCCAGCCGAGAACATGGGCGCTCAACTTGTTAAGCAAGTTGCTGAGAAGACCAATGATGTCGCTGGTGATGGAACCACAACAGCAACTGTGCTTGCACAGGCAATGGTGAAGGAAGGCCTTCGTAACCTTGCCGCCGGCGCACAGCCAATGGAGATCAAGCTTGGAATTGAAGCTGCCGTAAAGGCAGTTGCGGAAGAGCTCAAGAAGAACTCAACAGCGGTTTCCGGTAAGTCTCAGATTGCAGATGTTGCAACAATCTCAGCTCAAGATAAGGCGATCGGCGATCTCATTGCAGAGGCGATGGATAAGGTCGGTAAAGATGGCGTTATCACCGTTGAAGAGTCTTCAACAACTAACCTCGAACTCGACTTCACTGAAGGTATGCAGTTCGACAAGGGTTATATCTCGCCATACTTCGTGACTGATTCAGATCGCATGGAGACAGTGCTCGATGATGCTTACATCCTTATCTCAGGTCAGAAGATCTCAGCGCTCAGCGAGATCCTCCCAGTCCTCGAGAAGGTTGCTCAAGCTAATAAGCCACTCTTGATTATCGCTGAGGATGTTGAGGGTGAAGCACTCTCTACTCTCGTTGTTAACCGCATGCGCGGAACATTCACATCAGCTGCTGTAAAGGCGCCAGGTTTTGGTGATCGTCGCAAGGCGATGCTCCAAGATATTGCGATCCTTACCGGTGGCCAAGTGATCTCCGCTGAAGTTGGTCTCAAGCTTGATGCCGTCACCATCGACCTCCTAGGTCGTGCTCGTCGCGTTGTCATCACAAAGGATGCAACCACGATCGTTGATGGCGCTGGCGATAAGGCAGAAGTTGCAGCTCGCGTCGGTGAAATCCGCAGCGAACTCGCAAATACTGATTCTGATTGGGATCGCGAAAAGCTCCAAGAGCGCGTTGCAAAACTCGCTGGTGGCGTCTGCGTGATCAAGGTCGGCGCACATACTGAAGTTGAACTCAAGGAGAAGAAGCACCGCCTTGAAGATGCAATCTCAGCTACTCGCGCAGCTGTTGAAGAAGGAATCGTTGTCGGCGGTGGAGCTGCACTCGTGCATGCTGCATCAGCACTCGAGAATGATCTCGGACTCACTGGCGATAAGGCTGTCGGCGTCCGTCTTGTAAAGAAGGCTTGCGATGAGCCACTTCGCTGGATCGCTGAGAATGCTGGCCACGAAGGTTATGTCGTTGTTGCAAAGGTTCGCAGCATGAAGCCAAATGAAGGTTTCAATGCTGGAACAGAGGTCTACGGAGATCTCGTTGCCGATGGCGTTATTGATCCAGTAAAGGTCACGCGTTCAGCGCTAGCAAATGCTGCATCTATCGCAGCAATGTTCATCACTACAGAAGCGCTCGTCTTCGAGACTCCTGATGATCAGAAGGAAGAGGCAGCGTCAGGACATGGTCACTCACATGGACCTGGTGGGCACTCCCACTAATTGATGTAACGAAAAAACCCCGCCAGTTAACTGGCGGGGTTTTTTATTGAAAAGATTATGAAGCGGTTGAGTACTCCGCTGCTAGGTGTGAAACCTGAGCAACAACTTCGAGTGGGCGGCGCTGATTGATAATCGCAAGGCGATCATCTTCAGAGAGACCTCCCCAAATGCCATATGGCTCTTGAACAGCGAGCGCATGCTTGCGACAGGCTTCGATGACCGGGCAGGTTGCGCAGATCGCCTTCGCGGTATTTTCGCGGTTGCGGCGACGAGGTCCACGTTCTCCATCTGGATGGAAGAACATTTCGGATGGAAGTTCACGGCAGGCACCTTCATGCTGCCATTCCCATTCTGAGGCTACTGGCTTTGGAAGTCTTGCGGTTTCGATCATGTCCCGATGCTACAACCGTTTCATAGGTTGTTCAAGGGGGTAGCCCTGGTGAATCGGTTGTGGCGCGATTTCAGGTAGAGAGTTCTCTCACACTAAGAGAGGATGGGGGCATGGCTATGAGAGAGCCCTCCTCGGAGGTCCATTTAACGGTAGCGGCGGTCGCCCGCCGGATCGGAGTAGCCCCAGCCACCCTACGGACCTGGGATCGGCGCTATGGCGTTGGCCCTACCGACCACAGCGAGGGTGAGCACCGTCGTTACTCAGAGGCCGACCTCGCTCGGTTAATCCATATGCGAAAGTTGATCGTCGCCGGCGTCCCGCCCATTGAGGCTGCTGCCAAGGCGCTCACCTTCGCCCCGACTGCTGGCGCTCTTCCTGCTGAAACCGTAGAGCTCCATGAATCGACGAGCGATCACGAACTCGTTGAACAACTTTTGCGAGCTGCGAAGGCGCTCGATCGAGAACTCTTGGAGGCCGGCCTACGCGCTCACCTTGAGAAGAACAATGTGGAGAAGACCTGGGAGAACGTCATGTGTCCCATCCTCACCACCGTCGGAGAGCAGTGGAAGAAGACTGGCAATGGGATTGAGGTCGAGCACCTCATCTCAGATCTGATTATTAGAATCCTGATCTCTCGAGTCTCACCATCGCAATCGCCAGTAAATCCTCGACCAGTATTGATTGCAAGTATTGGTGAAGAGACACACTCACTTGCGATTACTGCATTGGCTGCTGCGCTCGCCGAACGCAATATCTCATTCCAATTTCTTGGGGCTCGGACACCGCAATCGGCTCTCAATGAAGTAGTACGTCGTAGTGCGCCACCGGCGATCTTCTTATGGGCCCAGCTCAAGAAGCATGCGGATGCGAGTTATGTCAGCGAGTTACCAGTGCTTCGCCCCAAGCCACGCGTGATCGTGGGTGGGCCGGGCTGGAAGAACATTGATGTCACTGGGGCTGATCTAGCGGCCGATCTCACCTCCGCCTGCACCTATATTGAGCGTGCGCTAGGCCTGTAAAGCCCCCACTAGACTGAGCCCATGCATGAGGCTGCTCGCGAAAAAGTCGTCCTTCTGGGGCTTACCTATGACGATGTCCTGCTCCTTCCAGATGCCTCCGAAGTAGTTCCCTCTGAAGTTGAGACGAAGACCCGACTTACTCGTGGCATTGAATTAGCAATTCCAATCGTTAGTTCAGCGATGGATACCGTGACTGAGAGCAAGATGGCGATCGCCATGGCGAAAGCTGGCGGTATTGGAATTGTTCACCGCAACCTCGCAATTGAGGCACAAGTAGCAAACGTCATTGAAGCGAAGAAATTTGGAATTGTTGGCGCAGCTGTTGGAGTAGGAGACGATGGCTTTGCCCGCGCAACAGCGTTGATTGAAGCAGGCGTTGATGTCGTCGTTGTCGATACTGCTCACGGCCATCACAAAGCAGTTCTTGACTCTATCGCTCGTATCAAGAAGAGCTTCCCAGATATTCAAATTATTGGTGGCAACGTTGCAACGCGATCAGGTGCACAAGCACTCATCAATGCGGGAGCCGATGCAGTGAAGGTGGGCGTTGGTCCAGGTTCAATCTGTACGACTCGTGTAGTCGCGGGCGTCGGCGTTCCGCAGGTCACTGCAATTATGGAAGCGCATAAGGCTTGTTCTGTCGCTGGCATTCCATTGATTGCTGATGGTGGACTTCAATATTCTGGCGATATTGCAAAGGCGATCGTTGCTGGAGCAGATACCGTCATGCTCGGTTCACTGCTCGCTGGTTGCGATGAATCACCAGGCGAACTTATTGAACTCAATGGTCGTAAATACAAGGGTTACCGCGGCATGGGTTCTCTCGGAGCAATGCAATCTCGCGGCGAACAGAAGTCATACTCGAAAGATCGCTATATGCAAGACGATGTTCTCGCCGAAGACAAACTTGTCCCTGAAGGAATTGAAGGCAAGGTCGCCTATCGCGGCCCAGTCTCGACCGTGGTTCACCAACTCGTTGGCGGCCTTCGTTCTGGAATGGGTTATGCCGGTGCTCCGACAATCCACGACTTACAGAAAAATGGCCAGCTCATTCAGATCACTGCCGCTGGACTACAAGAGAGCCACCCACATGATGTCCTTGATATCGCCGAAGCCCCTAACTACAACCGAGGTGCCAAGTAAATGAATGAAATTGAGATTGGACCGCTCAAGCGCGCCCGCCAGGCTTTCTCGTTCGACGATATTGCGATCGTTCCGAGCCGCCGTACCCGCGATCCCGAAGAAGTATCAATTTCGTGGCAGATCGATGCTTATAAGTTCGAGCTTCCGATGCTCGCTGCCCCAATGGACTCAGTTGTCTCACCTGAGACAGCAATCGCTATCGGCAAGCTCGGTGGCGTTGGCGTCTTAAACCTTGAGGGCCTTTGGACTCGCCATGAAGATCCACGAATTGCACTGGCTGAAATCGCTTCCCTTCCACAAGAACAGGCGATCCGCCGCATGCAAGAGCTCTATGCAGCTCCTATCCAAGTTGAATTAATGAAGGCGCGCATCGCTGAAGTTCGCGCATCTGGTGTGACTGTTGCTGCAGCACTTTCACCGCAACGTACTGCCCAATTTGCAAACGATGTAATCAAGGCTGGCGTCGATCTCTTTGTCATCCGCGGAACAACTGTTTCTGCAGAGCATGTCGCCACTTCAGCAGAACCTCTCAACCTCAAGAAATTTATCTATGAGCTCGATGCTCCGGTCATCGTTGGTGGCTGTGCAACCGGTACCGGTGCGCTCCACTTGATGCGCGCAGGTGCAGCTGGAGTCCTTGTTGGTTTCGGCGGAGGATCGGCCCACACCACTCGTAACGTTCTTGGTATTTCTGTTCCGATGGCATCTGCTGTTGCAGAGGTCGCAAGTGCCCGCCGTGATTATCTCGATGAATCAGGTGGACGATATGTTCACGTCATCGCAGATGGCTCGGTTGGAAT
>DAINZB010000008.1:5251-13392 GCA_036749135.1 Candidatus Nanopelagicaceae bacterium
ATGGCCACATCAGGTTATTCAGATCTCAAGGAGTTCCAGCGCGTAGAAGTAGTTGTACAGCGTGCCTGAACAAGATCTCGTACTTGTAGTTGATTTTGGCGCGCAGTATGCGCAGCTCATTGCTCGCCGAGTACGCCAAGCGAGTGTTTACAGTGAGATCGTTCCTTCTTCCATGCCAGTTGCGCAAATATTGGCGAAGAAGCCGAAGGCGATCATTCTCTCTGGCGGACCATCAAGTGTCTACGCACCAGGTGCGCCAACGATCGACCCAACGCTCTTTGATCACAATCTGCCAGTATTCGGAATCTGTTATGGATTTCAAGCGATGGCAGCAGCACTTGGTGGCGTAGTTAGCCAAACCGGCAAATCAGAATTTGGCCGTACATCGATGACACATGATGGATCATCGCGTTTGCTGGCGGACCTTGATCAAGAGTTCCGTGTCTGGATGTCTCATGGCGATAGCGTCACGCAAGTTCCAGCAGGCTTTTCATCAACAGCTTCGACTGAAGATACGCCGATCGTTGCCTTTGAAAGTAGCGATGCACTTCTTGCCGGGGTTCAGTTCCATCCAGAAGTACTTCACTCCGAGAATGGCCAAGAGATTCTTCGTCGTTGGTTGATCGATATCGTCGGGTGCAAGCCAACCTGGAACTCACAGAACATCGTTGCGACCGAAGTTGCGAAGATCAAAGCACAAGTTGGCGATAAGCGCGTCATCTGTGGACTATCTGGGGGAGTCGATTCCGCGGTAGCGGCAGCAATTGTCCAAAAGGCAATTGGCCAACAACTTACCTGCGTCTTTGTTGATCATGGACTTTTGCGTGAAGGTGAAGCAGAACAAGTCGAGAAAGATTTTGTTGCTGCCACTGGTGTCTCACTGATGGTTGTTGATGCAAAGAAGAAGTTCCTCGATGCACTCGCTGGTGTCACAGATCCAGAGACAAAGCGAAAGATCATTGGCCGCGAGTTTATTCGAACCTTTGAGGAAGCAGCGCGAGAACTTTCAGCGCACGAATCAGTTGATTTCTTAGTGCAGGGAACGCTCTATCCCGATGTCGTTGAATCCGGGGGCGGTGAGGGAACTGCAAATATTAAATCCCACCATAATGTTGGTGGACTCCCAGATGACCTGCAATTCGCATTGATTGAGCCACTCCGAACGCTCTTCAAGGATGAAGTTCGTGAAGCGGGGCTAGAACTTGGCCTTCCAGAAGCGATTGTCTGGCGCCAACCGTTCCCAGGACCGGGCTTAGCCATTCGCATAATCGGTGAAGTTACTGAGAATAGACTTACAATTCTTCGAAAAGCCGATTTAATCGTCCGCGAGGAATTAAAATTAGCGAAGTTGGATCGAGAGATTTGGCAGTGCCCAGTAGTCCTTCTCGCAGATGTACGAAGCGTTGGAGTTCAGGGCGATGGCAGAACGTATGGTCACCCCATCGTTCTCCGTCCAGTCTCGAGTGAAGATGCGATGACTGCAGATTGGAGTCGCCTTCCGTACGATGTACTGGAGAAGATTTCAACCCGCATCACCAATGAAGTACGCGAGATAAATCGAGTAACGCTCGACTTAACCAGTAAGCCACCAGGCACTATTGAATGGGAGTAGGAGTAGATATGAAGCGTTCTATTGTTGTCACCATCTCAGCTCTCCTTGCACTCTCACTTCTGCCAACACTGGCACAAGCTGGCGAGAGAGGTTCTGACAAGGGCGGAAAGTCAAAGCCAGTCTCTGCTGCAACGTCGATTGCTCCAGGAATCAAATGTCGCCCAACAACTGCGGTTGGACATCAACCACCAGCAGTCACGCCTCCTGCGATTAAGCCACCATTTAAGAATCGCATCTTTACCTTCTCAACAAATTGCGGAGATATCGTGGTCGCTGCAGATGGACAGCACGCCGAACTCACTGTCCTTGCGCTCACTGCTCTTGCTAAGGGCGGTTTCTTCGATCAGACCCTCTGTCACCGCCTTACAACTGCAGGGATCTTTGTCTTGCAGTGTGGCGATCCAACAGCGACAGGCTCTGGCGGTCCACAGTTCACCTATCGCGATGAGAATCTTCCAACGACCACAACGAATGATTACCCAGCTGGAATCGTGGCGATGGCAAACTCTGGCCCGAATACCAATGGCTCACAATTCTTCTTGGTCTATGCGGATACAACACTTCCTCCGTCATATACCCGATGGGGCGTTATCACCAAGGGTCTTGATATCGTGAAAGCTATCGCTGCTCAAGGAACAGCGAATGGCAGTGGCGACGGAGCTCCAAAGCAGAGTGTTGCGATAGAAAAAGTTAGCGTTCGCTAACTATTTAGTTGCGACGACTTTGTAAGTCTCGGCGAAACGTCCTTCAGGAAGTCCAACTGCAGCTGCGTTTGTTGCGCCCCACTCACGAATTCGCTCACCCATCGCATCCATATCGGCGATCTGGCTGACATGTTCTCGTAGCGCCAAGATCTTTCGCTCAATGGTGCTGGTGGTATCAACGAAGTGATCGTTAAATTCATTGGTCATTACCCAAGCCTCACTCACATTCCAAGGCTCAAGACCCTCATCGTTTAAGAGATCTGGAAATGCAAAGGGATTTCCACAATCTGGGTAGACCGCCTGCATCGCGGCTTCTGCAGCAGCGAGATGATCCGGGTGTGATGCAAAGATGCGATCGTAATTTCGCTCTGGACTCTGGACGACTAAGCGCTGAGGGCGAACCTTGCGAATGACGCGAACGATATCTTTACGCAATCCGATAGTTGGTTCGAGTAAGCCATCGTGGTAATTCAAGAAGTGGATATCGCTAACGCCGAGCACCTTTCCAGCGTTGGTCTGCTCGCGTTGCCGGGTCTTACGCATCTCATCGCGACTCACTGAGAGGTCGCTGCCACCTTGATCGCCATTGGTGCAGATGCAATACGAGACATGGATGCCAGCATCGGTCCACTGCGCGATAGTTCCGCCAGCTCCGAAATCGAGGTCATCGGGATGTGCGGTAACGAAGAGGATACGTTCGACATCTTTATCTTCCATTGGTGGCATGCAACTTTGTCCCATCTCGCGGCTATGCTCGCCCCGTGTCATTAGTAGAAGGTCTTAATCCTCAACAAGAGGCGGCGGTAGTGCACGAGGGTACCCCGTTACTGGTTGTTGCTGGAGCAGGCTCTGGTAAGACGCGAGTCCTTACCCGTCGAATCGCCTATCTCATGGCTGCCCGCGGTGTGGCTCCTTATGAAATTCTCGCCATCACTTTTACCAACAAGGCCGCGGCCGAGATGAAGGAGCGGGTCGCCGATCTCGTCGGAGATCGAGCTCGGAGTATGTGGGTCTCCACCTTCCACAGCGCCTGTGTCCGAATTCTCCGCCAGGAAGCATCACGCCTTGGATACTCGAACTCCTTCACGATCTATGACTCAAGTGACAGCCTCCGCCTGCTCACCATCATCATGAAAGATATGCATCTCGATTCCAAGCAATACACACCGCGGGCAGTTCACGGGATGATCTCATCAGCAAAGAATGAGTTAATGGGGCCGGCAGATTTTCAGAACCAAGCCAGTGATGCCTTCCAACATATCGTTGCCGAGATCTTCGCCGTCTATCAACGCCGACTCCAATCTGCCAACGCGATGGATTTCGATGATCTCATCGGCAAAACGGTTGAAGTACTACAGAGATTCCCAGAGGCGAGGCACCGTTACCGTTCCCGCTTCAAGCATGTCTTAGTCGATGAGTATCAAGATACAAATCATGCCCAATATATTCTCGTTCGCGAGATTGTTGGGACGCCTCACGAGGCGATGCCGATGGCTGAGCTCTGTGTTGTCGGCGATGCCGATCAATCGATCTACGCCTTCCGCGGTGCCAATATTCGCAATATTCTCCAATTCGAAGAGGATTATCAGAACGCCACCACGATTCTCCTCGAGCAAAATTATCGCTCAACTCAAAATATTCTTGGCGCCGCTAACGCGGTGATCTCTAATAACCCAGGGCGAAAAGAGAAGAATCTCTGGTCGCAAGAGGGCGCGGGCGCACCAATCACTGGCTATCTCGCAGAATCCGATCACGATGAAGCTCAATATATTGGGCGAGAGATCAATCGCTTACGAGATGAGTCAGAGTCCAACCCGGGCGAGACTGCAGTCTTCTATCGAACAAATGCCCAATCACGTATCTTTGAAGAGACCTTCATGCGAATGGCGATCCCATACAAGGTTGTTGGTGGCGTTCGCTTCTATGAGCGCAAAGAGGTCAAAGACTTCCTTGGCTACCTCCGCGTACTCGTCAATGCCGATGATGAGATCTCACTTCGCCGGATTATTAATACCCCTAAGCGCGGAATCGGCGATCGCGCCATTGAGATTATTGAATCCACTGCAAAATCTTCAGGTATCTCTTTTTGGGATGCGCTCGTCCATGTCAGCGATAATGGTGAACTCACTTCTCGTGCCACCTCATCTCTTCGCGACTTCGTCGCCTTACTCGAACAGATGCGCACCCTGGTTGAAGCGAAGGTTCGCCCATCAGTGATCGCTCAAGCGGTACTCGAGCAGAGTGGTTTACTCACCGAGTTACAGAACTCTGAAGATCCACAAGATGAAGGCCGAATTGAGAACCTGGAAGAACTCATCTCTGTTGCGACAGAGTACGAGGAAGGTGAGGTCGAAGATGGTGAAGAGATCTCACTCGCTGGCTTCTTAGAACAAGTCTCACTCGTTGCCGACTCTGATCAGATTCCTGATGGTGAGAACCACGGAGGAGTTGTCACGATGATGACTCTGCACACCGCCAAGGGTCTGGAATTTCCAACAGTCTTTCTCACGGGCATGGAGGAAGGGATCTTCCCTCACTCCCGAACTCTGGGTGATCCATCCGAGATCGAGGAAGAGCGTCGCCTCGCCTATGTGGGTCTCACACGCGCACGTAAGCGTCTCTACCTCTCGCGCTCTGAATATCGTTCGTCGTGGGGCGCACCGATGTATAACCCACCATCACGATTCCTCAGTGAAATTCCAGAAGAGCTGATCTCATGGAATGAGGTCAAGGCGAGCAGCTCTCTCACAACTCGCAGCTCGGCACCTCGCTCATTTGGCCCACCACCAAAGGCGACCGGGAAGCGAACATCCGAGACGATTGCGCTCGCTATCGGTGATCGTGTGTCTCATGACACATTTGGATTGGGCACAGTCGTTGAAGTGAGTGGTGAGGGCGATCGAGCGCAGGCGACGATCAACTTCGGAACGGCAGGGGAGAAGCGCCTCCTACTCCGATATGCGCCGGTCGAGAAGCTCTAAATCCCTATTAGAATCACACCCGTTAATCACTCTCTTTAGGATCGGGGTAATGAGTGGATCTCTTTGAGTATCAAGCTCGAGATCTCTTCGAAGCACATAACATTCCAGTTCTCGGTGGCGCTGTTGCATTTACTGCAGCAGAGGCGCAATCAGCAGCTGAAGCTATGGGCGGAAAAGTTGTCGTTAAAGCACAGGTAAAGGTTGGCGGCCGCGGAAAGGCTGGCGGAGTAAAGCTTGCAGTAGATGCTGCTGATGCTCGCGAAAAGGCTGAGGCGATTCTCGGCATGGATATCAAAGGCCACACTGTTCACAAGGTAATGATCGCTCAAGCTGCGCCGATCGCAGAAGAGTATTACATGGCGATCTTGCTCGACCGGGCAAACCGTAACTTCCTCGTCATGGCATCAGTCGCTGGTGGCATGGAGATTGAAGAAGTTGCGCATACCCAACCTGAAAAATTAGCTCGCGTAGGTATCGATCCAAATGTCGGTATCTCGGCTGCTAAAGCTGCTGAGATTGTGAAGGCAGGACAGTTCCCTGCAGAAGTTGCCGATCAGGTTGCTGATGTCTTGGTCAAGCTCTGGGCGGCATTTGTCGCTGAAGATGCAACCTTGATGGAGATCAATCCATTGGTAAAGACTGAAGATGGTCGCATCGTTGCTCTTGATGGCAAGGTAACACTCGATGACAATGCATCATTCCGTCACGCTTCACATGAAGCGCTTGAGGATCATGCATCTGCAAATCCACTTGAGGCTGCTGCAAAGGCAAAGGGTCTCAATTACGTCAAACTTGATGGTGAAGTCGGAATCATCGGTAATGGTGCTGGACTCGTCATGAGCACGCTCGACGTCGTCGCATATGCCGGCGAAAAATATGGCGTAAAGCCAGCGAACTTCCTCGACATTGGTGGCGGTGCATCGGCAGAAGTTATGGCGAATGGCCTCTCCATCATCCTTGGCGATCCAGATGTTCGAAGCGTCTTTGTGAATGTATTTGGTGGAATTACCGCTTGTGATGCTGTCGCTAACGGCATTGTCCAAGCGCTCGCCATCCTTGGTGATACTGCGACGAAGCCAATCGTGGTTCGCCTCGATGGCAACAACGTTCTCGAAGGGCGCCGTATCTTGAACGAGGCAGCACACCCTCTTGTCCAACAGCTTGAGACCATGGATGGAGCAGCTGCAAAGGCTGCGGAATTGGCGGCTAAATAATGGCTATCTTCGTTGATGAAAATACCAAGGTCATTGTTCAAGGTATGACTGGCTCCGAAGGAACCAAGCACACCGGTCGCATGATTAAGTCCGGCACAAATATTGTTGGAGGCGTAACACCTGGCAAGGGTGGCCAAGTTGTTGAGATCGAAGGAAAGCAACTTCCAGTCTTCAACTCTGTTGCTGAAGCTGTCGCTGCAACTGGCGCAAATGCATCTGTTGTCTTTGTGCCACCAAAGTTTGCGAAGGCCGCTGTTATCGATGCGATCGATGCGGCACTTCCACTCTGCGTTGTCATTACCGAAGGTATCCCAGTCCATGACTCGGCTGCCTTCTATGCCTATGCAGTTGAGAAGGGAACTACTCGCCTCATTGGTCCTAACTGCCCAGGCCTCATCAGCCCCGGAAAAGCGAACCTCGGAATTATTCCTGCCGATATCACCGGACCAGGAAAGATCGGTTTAGTCTCAAAGTCCGGAACCCTTACCTACCAGATGATGTTTGAACTCCGTGACTTCGGATTCTCAACCGCTGTTGGTATTGGTGGCGATCCGATTATTGGAACAACTCATATCGATGCACTTCGCGCATTCCAGGACGATCCTGAGACTGAAGCGATTGTGATGATCGGTGAGATCGGTGGCGATGCTGAAGAACGTGCCGCTGCATTTATTAAGGAGTATGTAACAAAGCCGGTTGTCGGTTATGTTGCTGGCTTCACTGCGCCTGAAGGTAAGACTATGGGCCATGCTGGTGCGATCGTCTCTGGTTCATCTGGAACAGCGCAAGCGAAGAAGGAAGCGCTGGAAGCAGCTGGAGTTGCGGTCGGTAAGACACCGAGCGAGACAGCAGCCCTCATGCGCAAGTTGCTCGGTTAATAAGAGTTATAGATGTTTGGACGAATCCTCGCGGTCTCGATACAGCAGGCCGCGCGGAGCGTCGCACTCACGCTATTTCCCGCTAGTTTTATCTCGCTCTTTGCCTGGGCTACTGCCGGCAGTCAATCTGGCAACACCACCGACCCGATTCGAGCATCTGTGTGGATCTGGCTCGGCGCACACCTGATTCCTTTTCATCTCAATATCGCCGCAAGCCACCTTCCTGGTGCGCTCACACTTCTTCCTATGGGTGCACTCATCTTTCCGATTTGGGCGATTCGGAAAAGTTTTCCTAAGGTGAAAGATGCCTTACCGAAGATTGAAGGAGCACGCTTCTTCTTCGCCTTGGCTTATACGCTCATTGCAACGATCCTCGCCCTCATCTCCACGAGCTCTGGCATAAAGCCAATCTGGTATCTCGTTCCGCTCTTCACCTTTCCTATCTCTTATATCGCTACCTATGATTTCAAAGCAGCCGAGAATCGCTATCTCCGTTTCGCATTCCATACCTTGATCTTCTTCTGGGGCGCTGCCGCAATCGCACTCGGCCTCTCGTTAGCGGCACATTGGAGCGTCCTTCACGATCTTGGCGTTGTCATTGCGCCCGGAATAATTGGCGGCCTTCTCTTCTTGCTTATCCAGATTCTCTATATTCCCAATGCTGCCTTTGTTGGTTTGGCTTATCTTCTGGGAATCGGCTTCAAACTTGGAAGTGGCACTTCTGTTAGCGCAACCACCTTTACTGTCCATGG